>NZ_JAGWCS010000022.1:0-44781 GCF_020657705.1 Clostridioides sp. ZZV15-6598
ATTATAAATAATATATTAAATTTAAACTAATCTACTTATTGGAGGAGATAAACTTGGAAGAAGTAATTGCAAAAATTATTACCATAGAAAATGGATTTAAAGAAATAGAAAATATTGCTAAAAAAATTGTAAAAAATAATGACTCAAAGAAATGTTATTATCTATCAATTTACTTATATAGATCAGAATACTATCAAGTAAGAGAATTAGCAGTGTTTATATTAGGCTTTATATCAATACATATTTCTGAAGCATTATTATTTTTAAAAAACAATGTGAGTAAAGATGAAAACTGGAGGGTACAAGAAATATTAGCTAAATCATTTGATTATTATTGTAGTGAAGTTGGATATGATAAATCACTTCCTGTGATAAAAGAGTGGTTAAGTTCTGACAATCCAAATATAAAGAGAGCTGTTACAGAAGGTCTTAGAGTTTGGACTATCCGAGACTATTTTAAAACCAACCCAACTGTAGCTATATCATTGCTTTCTAGTTTGAAAGATGAGGACAGTGAATACTTAAGAAAATCTGTTGGAAATGCTCTCAGAGACATAAGTAAAAAACATCCAGATTTAGTAAAAAACGAGTTAAACTCGTGGGATGTTTCAAATAAAAAAGTTGAACTTGTATATAAACTTGCTTCAAAACGTATTTTGGCAAAATAAATTGGAGGTGACTATACTTGAAGCTTCGTGAAAAATATACATGTCCATTAGAACTAACACATGATATGATAAAAGGTAAATGGAAGTCTATTATATTATGGAGATTACGTATAGGTCCAACTTCTCTATCAAAACTAGAAAAAGAGATTAATGGAATCAACCAAAAAATGTTGCTTGAACAACTTAAAGAACTAATTGAATTTGGGCTGGTTGATAAAAAAACCTATGAAGGATATCCACTTAAGGTTGAATATTCACTTACACCTATTCGTGGAAAACAGATGTTAGATGCTTTATCTATAATGCAAGATATAGGAATTAATTTTATGCTAGAGAATGGTATGGAAGATATTCTTGAGGAAAAGGGACTTTTATAGTAAACTAATACCCACAAAAAAGTAAGTAATTTACCATTATTTACAACTGGTATATAATAAACTTACAGAAAATTTTTATTAATTTATTATATATTTAGGAGGTAAATTATTATGAAAGTAACTAGTACAGGTATAGTAAATGGTGTTATAGAAGATAAATATGGGAAAAGAGGAAATCAATTTAACAAAGGTGGTATGCCTACATATTCATTACCTCTAAAATTTGAAGATGCTCCAGAGCATACAGTATCCTTTGCTGTATTTTTAGAGGACAAAGATTCAGTTCCCGTATGTGGATTTGCATGGATACATTGGCTAGCTGCAAATATAACAAAAGATGAATTAAAGGAAAATGAAAGCATAGCAGCTACTGATTTTATTCAAGGAACTACTAGTTGGCATAGTAAATTAGGTGATATTGGCAGATTAGAAGCTAGTGTATATGGTGGCATGGCTCCTCCAGATAGACCACATGTTTATGAAATACATGTGTTTGCACTTGATACTACTCTTAATCTTGAAAAGGGATTTTATATGAATGAGCTTTTTGAAGCCATGGATGGACATGTTTTAGATAGATTTACATTGAAAGGAAGTTATTCTAATTGATAATAAGTTATTCTAGTTAATTAGATTTACTATAGCTAATCATTAATTAATTTGTTACACTTAATTAATGATTAGCTTAATTGTTATTAAATTATTTTTCTATTTTAATCTATATAAAATTTCGAGGAGTTATTATGATAAAAAAAATAGACCATGTGGTCATTACTACTAATAATATAGAAAATTGTATGAGTTTTTATAAAAAACTTGGTTTTACACTAAAGAAAACAAATGAAAGATATGAACTTTACTCTGGAGATTTCAAAATAAATGTCCATTTAAAAGGTCATGAACTTTCGCCTCACAGCAAAAACGTACAAACAGGTAGTGCTGATTTGTGTTTTGAGATAAATACTAATATTGACATGACAAAAACAAACTTAGAACAAAATGGGATTCAAATTGAGCAAGGAATTGTAGAACGTACAGGAGTCTTTGGTAAAATGAAGTCTATTTACTTAAGAGACCCTGATGGAAATTTAATTGAATTGTCAAGTTATGGAGAATAAACTTTGGAAAATTTAATTCTATCTATAAATGTCGTTCTTCCTTTGTTTCTCACAATGTCACTTGGGTATGCTCTGAAAAAATTAGGTTTATTTGATGAACATACTTTAAATAAAATGAATAATGTTTGTTTCAAATCTTTCCTGCCATTATTATTATTTTTTAATATATACAATACGGATTTAAATGGCTCTCTCAACCTCAAACTTATGGCTGTAGCTGTTATAAGTATTTTTTCAATCTTTTTACTCTTAGTTTTTATTATACCTAAAATTGAAAAAGATAATAAAACAAGAGGTGCTTTAATACAAGGTATATTTCGCAGTAACTTTGTTATATTTGGTATACCTGTAACAATCTCACTATTTGGTGATAAAAATATTGGGGTTACATCTTTATTAATTGCAGTTATTGTTCCTATGTTCAATGTATTATCAGTCGTAATACTTGAAATTTTTAGAGGTGGTAAAATAAATATAAAGCACATGATTAAGGGTGTTTTAACAAATCCACTCATAATCGCTTCTGTAATAGGATTGATAATGCTTATTTTAAATATTGACATCCCTGAATTTTTACATAAAACTATTGGTGATATTTCTAGAATCGCTACTCCTCTATCACTTATAATTCTAGGTGGCTCTTTTAGCTTTTCTGCTATAAAGGGACATATAAGACCTATTATACTGGGTGTGTGCGGAAAACTTATTCTTATACCTGCTATATTTTTACCAGTCAGCATTTTTCTTGGATTTAGAAATGTAGAATTGGCCTCACTTATGATAATGTTATCTGCTCCAACTGCTATTTCTTCATTTACAATGGCTCAACAGATGAATTCTGATAGTGAACTTGCTGGACAAATTGTAGTATTTACTTCTGCATTTTCAATAATTACAGTATTTATAATAATATTTATATTAAAGCAGAACAATCTTATTTAGTAATATTAGATAAAATAAATTAGTATCATGAGAAATATATATAAAATTGATTTAGTTTCATAAAAAGATATGTGATTATAACTATTTTTACTATAAAACTTGATGGATATTATCTCATAAAATATATCGAAACTACTGTTGCCATTTATTGTTTAGTTTTAAAAAATGTACATAAATGCAAACAATAAATACAAACAGATAATCAATCTATAAAATAAAAACTGGACTAATAATATAAAATCATTAGTCCAGCTTTTGTTTTTCGTACTTTTTTATGTTGACGTACTTTTATTAAAAACTAAATTTAATTTTTAAATGTCTAGCAAATGCACTAATTAAATAATGGCCAGTTATTCAACAATATCACTACTTCTTAACTATAAGTAGTGCCAATGCATTTATAAAAAATAATACTGCTGTTATCTTTGTAACTCTAGCAAGAAATGCTTGTTTTCCTTTTGGTTTAAAGTAAGCTTGACTTCCTTCTCCACCAAACTCTGAAGGTAAAGCATTCTTAGAATCTTGAGGCATTATGCTAATTACTAGTAAAATCCCTAGTACTACTTGCACACCCATTAAAATGTTGCCCATTCTTGCCCCTCCTATCTTTTTATTACTTAAATTTCATTACTCTTTAGTGTATCACAATAATATAGTCATTTCAAGACCATTTCATTATAAATCACAAACAAAACTTATATCAAACTGCTAGAAGATTTTAATGTATTTTTACATAGGAAAATCAATAAATTTTAGAAAAGAAAAATATTTAAATTAATCAATAAATTAACACCTAAAATAGTCAACTCACACATTATATACTATCAAAAGTCATCAAAATATATCTGTAGTTTTGAATTATAGCAATTATTTTAAAATATAGCAATCACTTAGAAATATAGATATATATTTGAATTATAAACCTACTTCTACTAATAAATATTTTTAATGATAACTGTGATTAAAATAATCTATATCAAAGCTTTTATTTATTTTCCTAATAAGAATAATTTAAATACAAAAAGGGATAAGTAACTTGAAAAATCAATTAACACTTATCCCTTTTATCTCTTATAATATAAACTTAAAATCTTTTATACTATCTTCTTAATCTTTAAAAACTATTTTTTTAAGTTATAGAAAGATTTTAATCCACAGTATCTAGCTTGCTCTCCAACCATTTCTTCTATTCTTAATAATTGGTTGTATTTAGCAACTCTATCAGTTCTTGATGGAGCACCAGTTTTTATTTGTCCAGCATTTACTGCAACAGCTAAATCTGCTATAGTAGAATCTTCAGTTTCTCCTGATCTATGAGATATAACAGCAGTGTATCCTGCTCTCTTAGCCATTTCTATTGCGTCTAAAGTTTCAGTTATTGTACCTATTTGGTTAACTTTAACTAATATAGAGTTAGCTACTCCATTTTCAATTCCTTTTTCTAATCTTTCTGTATTAGTAACAAATAAGTCATCTCCAACTAATTGTAATTTGTTTCCTAATTTTTCAGTTAATAATTTCCATCCATCCCAATCTTCTTCATCTAAACCATCTTCTATAGTTATTATTGGGAAGTTGTTTGACCAATCTTCATATAAAGCAACCATTTCAGCAGCAGTTAATTCTTTTCCTTCTCCAGCTAAAACGTATTTTTTAGTTTCTTTGTTGTACATTTCTGTAGCAGCAACGTCAAGTCCTAACATAACATCTTCTCCTGGCTTATATCCAGCTTTTGTTATAGCTTCAACTATTAATTCTAAAGCTTCTCTGTTTGAACCTAGGTTTGGAGCGAATCCACCTTCGTCACCTACACCACAAGCTAATCCTTTTTCTCCTAAAACTTTCTTTAATGAATGGAATACTTCTGCTCCCATTCTTAAACCTTCTTTAAAGCAACAAGCTCCTACTGGTAATATCATGAATTCTTGAACATCAACGTTATTATCAGCATGTTCTCCACCATTTAATATGTTCATCATTGGTACAGGTAATTGTTTAGCATTTACTCCACCTAAGTATTGGAATAATGGTAAACCTATTTCATCAGCAGCTGCTCTAGCTACTGCCATTGAAACACCTAATATAGCATTAGCTCCTAATTTACCTTTGTTTGGAGTTCCATCTAATTCTATCATCATTGCATCTATCGCTGGTTGGTCAAATGCATCCATTCCTTCGATTTCTGGTGCTATTATTTCATTTACGTTAGCAACAGCTGTTTCTACACCTTTTCCTAAGTATCTTCCTTTGTCTCCATCTCTTAATTCAACAGCTTCAAAAGCTCCTGTAGATGCACCTGATGGAACTATTGCTCTTCCCATTGCTCCATCTTCTAATACTACTTCAACTTCTACAGTTGGATTTCCTCTTGAGTCTAATACTTCTCTAGCATATACTAATTCAATAACTGACATTTGTATATCTCCCTTCGATTTTTCTATTAGTTAAATTTTCATTTACTGTAAACATCCGTCTACTAGTTTTAATCTACTTATTATATTATAGTACAGAAAGTTATTTTTGAAAATTAGATACAAATTTATTTGATGGGTAAATTTGTAAAAGTTTCTATTTTTATTTTATTTTTTATAATTTTTAACTTATCTATTATTCAAAATCAATCTTCAATACATAAATATATAAATAAATTTAAAACATGAAACACAAAATGTACAACTAATGATTCTAATAATTTTTGATTTTATAATATATATTAATTATTATTTTTTACATCATTTTATTTAAACTTTATAAAATACACTTAAACTAAAATACTTTTTAAGTTTATTTTATTGTAAGTTACTATACTACTTATTAAGTCAATAACTTTATTAAATCAATTTATAAGCTTATTAAACAATTTCTAGCACCTAATTTTGCATCTTCAAATTCTTGACCAACAACTTTAAATGGCACTAGATTAATAGATAATACTTATTAAATTTAACTATTTTGAAATAAGTGAATGACCAGTCATTTCTTCTGGTTTTTCTAACTTCATCATATCTAAAACAGTTGGTGCTATATCAGATAATCTTCCTGAATCTAATAATTTTACACCTTCAAATTCTTGTCCAACAACCACAAATGGCACTGGATTAATAGAGTGAGCTGTTACAGTCTT
Organism: Clostridioides sp. ZZV15-6598; assembly: GCF_020657705.1. Lineage (NCBI taxonomy): Bacteria > Bacillati > Bacillota > Clostridia > Peptostreptococcales > Peptostreptococcaceae > Clostridioides > Clostridioides sp. ZZV15-6598. The sequence continues at coordinate 6,230 of NZ_JAGWCS010000022.1, forward strand.
TCCTGTTTGTGGGTCTAACATGTATTCAGCATTTCCATGGTCAGCAGTTATTATTGCACTTCCACCTAGCTCTATTATTTTGTCTACTAATTTTCCTACACAAGTATCTACAGTCTCAACAGCCTTTATAGCTGCTTCAATATTTCCTGTATGTCCTACCATGTCAGGATTTGCAAAGTTTAAAACTATAAAGTCAAACTTATCTTCTCCTAATCTTTCTAAAGCTTTGTCTGTTAATTCATATGCAGACATCTCTGGTTGTAAGTCGTAAGTTGCAACCTTTGGAGAAGGTATTAATAATCTCTCTTCACCTTTGTTTGGCTCTTCTACTCCACCATTGAAGAAGAAAGTAACATGTGCATATTTTTCAGTTTCAGCAGCTCTTAATTGAGTCTTTCCATTTTTAGCTAGATACTCGCCTAGAGTATTAGTTAAAGATTGAGGTCCAAATGCTATATGCACTTCTTTTATAGTTATATCGTATTCTGTTAAACATACAAAGAAGTTTTTAATTTCTTCTCTTTTAAATCCATCAAACTCTTCACTTACTAAAGCTCTTGTTATTTGTCTTGCTCTATCTGGTCTGAAATTAAAGAATATAATTGAATCATTTTCTTTTATACTTCCAACTGCTTTATCGTCTTTAACAATAACTGTTGGCATTATAAATTCATCATTTTTTCCATTATCATAAGAGTTTTGAATAGCTTCTTCAATAGAAGTTGCTTTTTCACCAATACCTCTAACCATAGCATTGTATGCAAGTTCTACTCTTTCCCATCTCTTATCTCTATCCATTGCATAGTATCTACCAGAAACTGTAGCAAATTCACCTACTCCAATTTCATTCATACTAGCTTGTACTTTCTTAGCATATTCCAATGCACTTTGAGGGTCAGTATCTCTACCATCAGTAAATGCATGAACATACACTTTTTCTACACCTTTATCTTTTGCCATTTTGATTATGGCTTTAAGATGGTCTATATGTGAATGTACTCCACCATCAGACAAAAGACCCATTACATGAAGAGAATGTTCTTTTGCATTGTTCATAGCTTCACATAAAACTTTATTATTAAAAAAGTCACCATCTTTTATAGATTTTGTTATTCTAGTTAAATCTTGATATACAATTCTACCTGCACCTATATTAGTATGGCCAACTTCTGAATTTCCCATTTGACCATCAGGTAGACCAACATCAAGACCACTAGCATTTATTAATGTGTTTGGATATTTTTTCATTATTCTGTCTAAATTAGGAATCTTGGACTCAGCAATTGCATTTCCCTTAACTTCCTTATTATATCCAAACCCGTCCATAATAATTAAAGCAACTGGTTTTTTCATCATTTCACTCCTTAGAAATTAACAAGGTCTAAATAGTCATTAGCAGCTAAACTAGCTCCACCTACTAAAGCTCCATCTATATCACTTTGACCCATTATTTCAGCTACATTTGAAGGTTTAACACTTCCACCATATTGTATTCTAACTTCATTAGCTAACTCTCCATATAATCCTTTTATAACTTCTCTTATATAAGATATAACATCATTAGCATCTTCAGCAGTTGCAGTTTTACCAGTTCCAATAGCCCATATTGGCTCATATGCAACAACTACTTTTGCTAAATCATCTTTAAGAACATTTTCTAAAGCTTTTTCAACTTGAACTTTACAAACATCTTTAGTTTTTCCAGCTTCTCTTTGTTCTAAAGTCTCACCAACACATAGTATTGGGTCTATTTCTACTTCTAGAGCTTTTAAAACTTTTTTGTTTACAGTTTCATCAGTTTCATTGAAGTATTGTCTTCTTTCTGAATGTCCTATTACAACATAGTCCATATCTATTTCTTTTAACATAAGAGGTGAAACTTCTCCTGTAAATGCCCCTTTTTCTTCAAAGTGCATATTTTGAGCACCTATCTTTATATTTGTACCCTTAGTAGCTTCTTTTAAATCCTTCAATAAAGTAAATGGTGCGCATATAACAGCTTCTGCTTTATCAGCATCAACTTTGCCTTTAACTTCATTTACAAATTCTAAAGCTTCTTTTATTGTTTTATGCATTTTCCAGTTTCCTGCAATTATAGGTTTTCTCATTTTACAATCTCCTCTATATAGTAGTTTATTTATTATCTAATGCTGCAATACCTGGTAATTCTTTACCTTCTAAAAATTCTAGTGATGCTCCTCCACCTGTTGATACGTGAGTCATCTTATCACCAAATCCTAATTGATTAACTGCTGCTGCACTATCTCCACCACCAATTACAGTAGTTGCATCAGTTAATTCTGCCATAGCTTTAGCTACTGATAGTGTTCCATTTGCAAAGTTTTCAAATTCAAATACTCCCATTGGTCCGTTCCATACTACAGTTTTTGATTCTTTTATAGTTTTTACAAAGTTTGCTATAGTCTTAGGTCCCATATCTAGTCCCATATAATCTTCTTTTACATTAGCATCTTCCGTTACTATTGGAGTTGCATCTGGTGCAAAGTGGTCTGCCATGACAACATCTACTGGTAATAATAAATTAACTCCTTTAGCCTTAGCTTTTTCCATCATTTCTTTTGCATATTCTACTTTATCTATTTCAAGTAAAGATGTTCCTACTTCATAACCTTGAGCTTTTAGGAATGTATAAGCCATTCCTCCACCTATTATTAGATTATCAACTTTTTCTAATAATTCATTTATAACAGCTAATTTATCAGAAACCTTAGCTCCTCCAAGTATCGCTGTAAATGGTCTTACAGGATTTGCAACAGCTTCTCCTAAGAATTTTAATTCTTTTTGAATTAAGTATCCGCAAACTCTCTCTTGTAAAAATTCTCCTGCTCCAACAGTTGAACAATGTGCTCTATGAGCAGTTCCAAATGCATCATTTACAAATATTTCAGCAAGTGAAGCTAATTCTTTAGAGTAGTTTTCTTCATTTTTAGTTTCTTCTTTTCTATATCTAGTATTTTCTAATAATACTACATCTCCGTTTTCCATTTTTTCAGTAGCTCTTTTTGCATTTTCTCCTACAACATTATCATCTGCTGCAAACACAACTTCTTTACCTAACATTTCAGATAATCTCTTTGCAACTGGTGCTAAAGATAATTCTGGCTTAGCTTCTCCCTTTGGTTTTCCTAAATGAGAACATAATATAACTTTTGCTCCTTTAGAAATTAAATATTGAATTGTTGGTAAAGCTCCGTTTAATCTATTTTCATCAGTAATTACACCATCTTGTAATGGTACATTAAAGTCACATCTCACTAATACTTTTTTCCCGCACACATCAATATCTTCTATAGTTTTTTTGTTTAGCATTGACATAAATATCTCTCCTTTTAATAAAGTAATTTTTTATTGCCAAGTATAATATAGTACATACTTTTACCCTATTAAATATATCATATTATCATATTTTTATATATAGTATGTAACATTATTTAGGTGTATTTTATATATTTTTTCTTAAAAAAAGTCCAGAGTCCGTAGTGTTAAACTACAAACTCGGACTTTGTCAATCTACTTTTCTATTTTCTAAAAGCTGACTATTTTGCTAATTGTGCAAAGTATCCTAAAGTTCTTATTAATTGAGAAGTATAAGACATTTCATTGTCATACCAAGAAACAACTTTAACTAATTGTTTTCCATCTACTTCCATAACTTTTGTTTGAGTAGCGTCAAATAATGAACCGTAGCTTATTCCGATTATATCAGAAGATACTAACATTTCTTCAGTGTATCCGAAAGATTCGTTTGAAGCTTCTTTCATAGCTGCATTTATTTCTTCAACTGTAACATTTTTTCCTAATGTACAAACTAATTCAGTTATTGAACCAGTTACAACTGGTACTCTTTGTGCTGCTCCATCTAATTTTCCTTTTAATGCAGGTATTACTAGACCGATTGCTTTTGCAGCTCCTGTAGTGTTTGGAACTATATTTCCAGCAGCGGCTCTAGCTCTTCTTAAATCACCTTTTGGATGAGGACCATCTAAAGTATTTTGGTCATTAGTGTATGCATGTATAGTAGTCATTAATCCTTTTTCTATACCGTATTTATCATTTAATACTTTAGCCATTGGAGCTAAACAGTTAGTTGTACAAGAAGCTCCTGATATAACTGTTTCAGAACCATCTAATATGTCACTGTTTGTGTTGAATACTATTGTTTTTAAATCTCCAGTTGCTGGTGCAGATATAACAACTTTTTTAGCTCCTGCTTGTATATGAGCTTCTGCTTTATCTTTAGAAGTAAAGAATCCTGTACATTCTAATACTATGTCTACTCCTAATTCAGCCCATGGTAGGTCAGCAGGATTTCTTTCTGCTGTTACTTTTATTTCTTTTCCGTTTACTATAAAAGCACCTTCTTTAACTTCTATTTCACCGTTAAATCTTCCTTGAGCTGTATCATATTTAAATAAATGAGCTAACATTTTAGCATCTGTTAAGTCGTTTATTGCAACAACTTCAAACTTATCTTGTTGCTCCATCATTTTTCTTAATGCTAATCTTCCTATTCTTCCAAATCCATTTATAGCTACTTTAACCATTTTCGCTACCTCCTATAAAGTAAATGTATGTTGTCTAGCTCTGTGCTAGTTCTCGACTTTTATAATAATGACAATATCTTATAAGCACTTTCTTCATCTGTTACAAGAACCATGTTTTTATGCATATTTGATATGGCTAATAAGGCTTCTACTTTTTCTGTTCCTGCAAAGATTGCAATAGTTTCTTTTACTTCTTTAACTGTCTCTAAATCAATTCCAACAGTATTTAATTTATAAACTATTTCTCCATCTTTGTTGAAATAATATCCAAATGCTTCTCCAACCGCATTTTTAGATAAGATTTCGTTGACTTTATCTTCTGGAAGTTTTCTTCTCTTTGCCATGACATCTGCTCTACCTATGCTGAAAACTAAAATGTCTGTTCTTTTAATATACTCCAAAGTTGTCTTAATCTCTGGCACTTGGCTAAGAGTTTTCATTGCACTCTCGTCCAACTCATCTGGTATATGTAAAAGTTTGCAATTAGAGTGTAATTTCTTACTTACTGAAGCAACTATACTATTAGACTGCATCTCTACATCAGTTCCCATACTTCCTCTAGCTGGCACTATTGTAGAATTTGGATACCTTTTATCAGTTTTAATAACGTTTGAAAACTCTAACATAGTGCTTCCCCCTGTTATTGAAACGATATCTCCATCTTTTAAAATACTTAAGAAATGCTCACATCCATATCTAGTTACATCTTTTAGTAAGCTTCCATTTTCATCACAACTTCCAGGAACTAGTATTACCTTTTTTATTCCAAGCTTTTCTCTGACCCTATCTTGTAACTTAGACAGTCCCATGATGTCACTCATGATGTCTTTAAGTTTATCTAATAAATCAGAACCTTCTTTAGTGATAGTCATTCCAGATACAGCAACATCTATAAGTCCTTGCTCTTTTAAAAACTCTGTTTCTGACCTAATTATTCTTTCACTAATTTCTAATATATTTGATAAAGTTCTTCTACCTATTGGTTCACTTAAAGATATTTGTCTTAAAATAGAGTATCTTCTTTCCATAAGTTCAATTGCCTGTGGAATTAGTTTCTTTTGAATTTCTAATAAGTTCTTCATAACATACTCCTTATTGCTTTCCTTAAGGGACTTTTTTTGTCCCTAGTGTTTATTTCAGTCCCACAAGATAATTTTATTTTATAGGATTTGCGTATAGATTTCAATAGTTTTTCAAAAACTTTTTTATTTTTTTGTTTTATAGCAATTTCTCCACCATTTTCAAAGTACAGTATTTTTTCTTTTTTATATAATATTTTTTCCATATATTTTTATGGTTTTTATTCTAATATTTTTGACTCAATCTTATATGTTCTACTCTGCTAGATTCTATATGTCTTTGTTTTTATACTTTATGTTTTTATTTTTATACTCTTAAAATTAACAATAACAGTTTATTTATCTCTGTATTTTTTTAACTCTAGTTATCGTTATAAGGCCTGATTTTTTCCTAATATTTAATTTTCTTTCCAATACTTAAATTCATTTGTATAATGCTTATTTGTCTTTTAATTAGCCTTTTCCCCTTATTTTACTAATACTTATTTCTCTTTTTACTAATATTCTTTTCTCTTACTTGAAGACAAAATTCCTAATTCTTCACGATACTTGGCAACTGTTCTCCTTGCAACATTGATTCCTTTTTCTTTTAATAGCTTAGATATATGGTCATCACTTAAAGGTTTCTTTTTATTTTCGTCTTTTATTGTTTCCTTTATAATTTTTTTTATGCTTGTACTAGATGCCATTTCATGATTTTCAGTTTCAATAGCACTACTGAAAAAGTATCTAAATTCATATACTCCAAAAGGTGTCAGCATATATTTCCCATTTACACCTCTACTTATAGTAGATTCATGAAAATCTAATTTTTCTGCTATGTCTTTCATTTTTAAGGGCTTTATATATTTTGTTCCTTTTCGCAAAAATTCATCTTGAGCTTTTACTATTTCTTCTGCAATCTTAAGTACTGTAGTCTTTCTACTTTCTATATTTTTCATAAGCCCTGTTGCTGAATTTAGTCTTTCTTTTATAAATTCCTTTGCACTTTCATCGGACTGCGAATTTTTTAGTATGTCTTTATAATAACTGTTTATTTTTATTTGATAGGAGTCTTTTTCATTTAAATATACAATAAATTCATCATCAATTTTTTCAACTGTTACATCTGGTTGGATATATACACTTTTTTCTACTGAACATGTTCTTCCTGGCTTAGGGTCTAATGTCTTAATTATATTTATTAGTTCGACGCATTTTTGTAGCGACATATTGTATTTTTTGCTTATCTCTTTATATTTATTATTTGCAATTAAATTTAAGTCTTTTGTAACGATTTCCTCTAAAATTTCATTATATATTCCTAAGCTTGCCATTTGAATCATCAGACATTCTGAAAGACTTCTTGCACCTACTCCACTAGGTTCCAACTGCTGAACACTAATCAAGCATTTTTCAAAAAGTTCTTCATCTATCTTTAAAGTATCAACAATTACTTTTTCCTCAGTTCTCAAATATCCGTCCTCATCTAAGCTATCAATTATATACTCACAGACTTTCATTTGTTTATCTGTTAGCTTATATAAGCTTATCTGAAACTTCAAATCCTCATATAAATTTGACGAATATTTAACTAAATTTTCTAGATTAACTTCATTGTCAGGGTTATAACTTATTTCTGTTCTATCTAAACGTCTTGATTTTTCCATATCTTTTATATATTCTTCCCAATTTATCTCCCCACTTTTCTCAACTTCGACTAATGGGTTATTCTCTGCTTCCCTTTTAATCTCTTCTTCTAACTCCAACTTACTCATATTTAATATTGATAATGATTGCTTAAGTTGTGTAGTCATTATTAGCTTCTGAGACTGAGTTAATTCTAGACTATTATTAAAATTCATTTTGCTCACCTCTCAATTTTATTAAACTTATTTTATAAAAGAAAAACCCTCCTGTATATGTATATTCTATCATTTAAAATATACCTTATGCAAAAGGGTTTTTTTTATTTACAATTTAATTGATTTTTTTTATTTAATATTTATTTTTTTGTTACTTTTTTTTACTATATGGCGTATTTTGAAGTGGTAGTTCAGTTCTAAACTCTTTATCAAATACATAATAAGCATTTTGCACTGCTGGAGCAGTAGGAACTGTACAAATCTCTCCCACACCTTTTGCACCATAAGCCAATAAATCTTTGTTTTTTTCAACTATTACAGCTTGTATTTCTGGTATATCTGTAGACTTAAATAAGCCTAATGTACCAAATTTAGCTGTAGGTACAGAGTTAACTACTGGGTAATCCTCTGTTAAGGCATATCCAAGACCCATAACAACTCCACCTTCTATTTGCCCTTCTAAACTGATTGGGTTTATAGCTCTTCCTACGTCATGTGCTGCTACTACTTTCTCTAATTTTCCATTTTCATCTAGCATTACAACTTGTGTTGCATATCCATAAGCTACATGGCTTACTGGATTTTCTTTATCAGAACCCATTTTGTCTGTAACACTTGCATATTCTCCGTAAAATTCTTCTCCCTCTAAATCAGACAATACTTTACCAGTTGCTAGAGCTTCTTTTAATTTAATTGATGCTACCTTAGTAGCTTCACCTGTAAACACTGTCTGTCTTGAAGCTGTAGTATTTCCAGAGTCTGGTGTCAAGTGAGTATCAGGAACTTCATGCACTATGTTTTCAGGTAGTAAATTAGCAGTTTCACAAACCACTTGAGTCATAACAGTACCAAGACCTTGACCTATACAAGAGGCACTTGTTCTTATATGAACTTTGCCATCTTTTATTACCAATCTACATCTTCCAACATCAGGTATCCCAACCCCTACACCACTATTTTTCATTGCACAAGCTATACCTGCACGTGGGTGTTTTTCATACTCTTCTTTTACAGCTTCTAATGTTTCTGCCATTGCTGTACCTTCATCTGCAAATTGGCCATTTGGTAAAACTTGGCCAGGTCTTATTGCATTTTTATATCTTATTTCCCAAGGTGATATTCCAGCCATTTCAGCAAGTAAATTTAAGTTACACTCTGTAGCAAAACAACTTTGCGTAACTCCAAAACCTCTAAATGCTCCTCCAGGAGGATTATTAGTATATACTGCTGTTCCAGTTATATCAATATCCTGATAATTGTATGGTCCTGCTGCATGAGTACATAATCTTTGTAATACTGGCCCTCCAAGAGATGCATAAGCACCTGTATCAGATATTATAGTTGCTTTCATACCTGTTAGATAGCCATTTTCATCACATGCTGTTGTAAATTCCATTTCTGTAGCATGTCTTTTTGGATGAACAATGATACTTTCTTTTCTTGTAAGCTGAACTTTTACAAATCTCTTAGTATGGTATGCAAGTAAGGCTGCATGGTGTTGAACACTCATATCTTCTTTTCCACCAAATCCGCCTCCTACCATCTTATTTATCACTCTTACTTTTTCATGTGGTAATCCTAACATATCTGCACATTCATGTTGAGTAGCAAATACCCCCTGGTCTGTTGAGTAGATTATTACTCCATCTTCTTCATAAGGACCTGCCACTGCACATTCAGGTTCTAAAAATGCATGTTCTGTTGCAGGTGTAGTGTATTTTTTAGTTACAATATATTTTGAATTTCTTATTTTTTCTTCAGCATTTCCTCTTACTAAGTGTTCCTTAACAAGTACATTACCTGTTTCATGTATCTTTGGAGCATCTTCTTTAAGTGCCTCTGCTGTAGTACTTAAAGGTGTCAATTCTTCATAATCTATCTTAACTAGTTTTTTCGCTTCTTCCAACGCTTCTCTAGTTTCTGCTGCTACTAAAACTATTCCATCCCCTAAATATCTAGTTATTTCGCCTTCTGGGATTAAAGTATCCCAATCTTTCTTTAAGTGGCCTACTTTTATAGTTCCTGGAATATCTTTAGCTGTAAGAACTGCAACAACTCCTGGGTAAGCTTTTGCTTCTTCTATATCTATCTTTTTAACTAATGCTCTTGGATATTTGGCTCTAACTGCTGAACCATAAATCATACCTTCTAATCTTATATCATCTACATATTCAGAGTATCCAAGTGTTTTACCTACTGCATCAACTCTATGAAGACTTTCACCAACTAGACCTTTGCAGTTTACTTTTGGCACATCTATATCTTCTCTAAATATCTTTGCTGCCAAACTCACCGCTTTAATTATTTTTACATAACCTGTACATCTACATATATTACCTTTTAAAGCTTTTTTTATGTCATCTTCAGTAGGATTATTATTAACGTCTATAAGTGCTTTTGAACTAATTACCATACCTGGGATACAAAATCCACATTGAACAGCTCCTTGGCTGGCAAAAGAATATGCAAAAACATCTCTTTCTCTTTCTGATAATCCTTCTATAGTTGTTATATTTTTTCCAGCTAATTTATCAGTTTTAAATACACATGCTTTAGTTGCTTTACCATCTATTATGACCATACAAGTTCCGCAAGCACCTTCTGAACAGCCATTTTTAACTGAAGTTATATTCATATCTTCTCTAAGGAAGTCTAAAAGTTTTTTGCCTTCTTTTGCAACAACTTTCTCTCCGTTTAATATAAATTCTACCATTCTCTAGCCCCCTCTGTTAGACGCCTTTTTATATATCTCCCACTTGGAGTATTACAAATTAATTCTCCCTCTCTAACAACTTCTTTTCCTCTTAAATAAACATGCTCTATTTGACAATCTACTTCATAACCTTCATAAGGCGTATAATCTACATTTTGTAATTGTTTTTTTGCTTCTATTTTAGATTTTTTATTTGGATTTAAAACTAATATATCTGCATCACTACCTATTTCTATAGTTCCTTTTTCAGGATACATCCCAAATAATTTAGCGGCATTAGTCGATGTTACTTCTACCATCTTGTTGATAGATATTTTATTTTTACAGACTCCATATGTGTATAAAACACTCATTCTATGTTCCACACCTGGAGAACCATTAGGAATTTTACTGAAATCGTTTATTCCAAGTTCCTTTTGCCCCTTATAATTAAAAGAACAGTGGTCTGTACCTATAGTATCTATTTGATTATTTGAAATAGCATTCCATAAAATTTCATTATTTTCTTTATTTCTTAAAGGTGGTGACATTACATATTTAGCACTTTCAAATCCATCTAAATCGTATAATTCATCACTTAATAGAAGGTATTGAGGACAAGTTTCAACTATCACGTCTACTCCTCTTTGCTTAGCTTTTAGAACTTCTTCCAAAGATTCTTTACAACTTAGATGAACAACATACACCTTAGAATTTGCAACTTCTGCTATCTTCATAAGTCTTGAAGTAGCTTCTGCTTCTAATATAGCTGGTCTAGTTAATTGATGATATTTTGGAGATAAATTATTTTCTGCTTTTGCTTTATCCACAAGTTCACATATTATATCCCCATTTTCACAATGGAATCCAATAATTCCTCCTACCTCTTCTGCTTTTCTCAAAGCTTCAAAGATAACACCATCATCAACTTGAAGGCTTCCTTTATATGCCATATACAATTTAAATGAGGATACTCCCTCTTTCACCATGTCTTCCATTTCATTACAAACTGAAGCATTCCAGTCTGTTATAGCCATGTGAAAACCATAGTCTGAATAAGATTTATCTCTAGCTTTTTCATGCCACTCATCTAATCCTTCTTTTAAAGAACAACCTCTCGATTGTGTAGCAAAATCTAAGATAGTCGTAGTACCTCCAACTATTGCAGCTTTTGTTCCTGTTTCAAAATTATCTGCTGTCTTAGTAGTTCCTGTATCTAAGTCAAAGTGAGTGTGTGTATCTATACCTCCTGGTATAACATAAGAATCACTAACATCAACTATTTCATCATTTTCTTTTGATATATCAATACCTATATCAACTATTTTCTCATTTTCTATTCTTACATCTGCACAGTAAGTTTTTTCACTTGTTACTACTTTCCCACCTTTTAAAACAATTCCCATATAGACTCCACCTTACTTATAACGTATCAATTTATTTTATCTGAAGAAATTAACTTAAAGTAATTTGACTAGGGCATTTATACACAGTAAATGTATAAACTTGCTTATCTAATATATTTTATTATCCTAATATATCTATTACTCTAAGTTAATTACTAAAATTCTATATAATTATTATTCATTCACAGCTTCTACTTGATTATAGCAAATGCTTAAAGCTCCTTTTGGACATCTAGTTACACATAATCCACAACCAAAGCACTTATCCACATCTATATTTAATTTATCTGTAACTTCTAAAGCTTCATATACACAACTTGTTACACATTGTTTACATTTGATGCACTTATTATCATCTACAACTGGAGCTACTGCATGAGTTCTAAATCCTCTAGCTGCCATTTTCTTATGAGTTAATCCTTTGATTTCATTAACATCAGCATATCCATTTTCATCTAAGAAATCATTTAATTCTTTGGCAATTTTTCCATATATAGAAGGTCCTTTAAGGATTGCTTCTGTACATACTTGAACAGCACTTGCTCCTGCCATCATCATTTCAGCTACATCTTTTCCACAAGTTATTCCTCCAACACCTATAATTGGTATATTTACAACTTGAGAAGCTTCATATATACATCTTATTGCTAATGGTCTTATTGGAGCTCCTGATAACCATCCATATCCAGCTTTACTTCCCATTATAGGGTATCCTGTGTTTACATCTATTGCCATACATGGTCCAAATGAGTTTATCATTACAAGTCCATCTGCTCCTGCTTCTTCAACAGCTTTTGCAATAGTTTGAATATCAGTATGAGGACTCATTTTCATAAATACTGGTACATCTAAAACAGCTTTTGCAGCTTTTAAAGCATTCACTATTGGAGCAACGTCTGTACCTACATAATGAGTAGATAATTCAACTGCATCTGCGTAAGGTTTTACTAAAGGTGCAACCTCAGCTATTTGTTCTGCTGAATATCCCATACTTACTATTACTGGAAGACCTGCTGCTTTTACTTTTTTGTATTCTTCTTCTATCCATTGTTCTTTTGGAAGCTCTGACCATAATTCTGTGTTTAAGAAACCACTATTAGTTTTTGCCATACATGGTCTTGGTACATCTGCTGGTAATACAGATATAGTTTTTGTACATATAGCTCCTGCTCCACCTTTTGCTGCCTCTTGACAGAGATCACCATCTTTTGCTCCAGGACCTGCCGCTGTCATAACTGGATTTAAGAATTCCATTCCATATAAATTAACTTTTAAATTAGCCATATTATTATCTCTCCCTTAATTAAATATATTTTTTTAATATTTAGCTTAGATACTCTTTTGTCTATGTTGCTTTTCGTTTATTTCTTCTTATTTTGCTTCTTCAGTCTTAGGAGTTTTTTCCTTTTTTGAACCTAATTCATTGAAGAATATATTTAAAAGTACTGCTGATAAACTTCCTGTTGTTATTCCACTGTGGAATATCGTTTGCACCCAAGTTGGAAAATTATGATAGAAATCAGGATTTGTCAGTGGTATCATAGATAACCCAACACTAACTGCTACTATCACTCCATTTTTAGTTCCATCAAATTTTACTTTACTTAGAGTTTTTACTCCTCCAACCATTACCATTCCAAACATTGCAAATCCTACTCCCCCAAGAACAGGCTTAGGTATTGCTCCTATTATAGCTGCAAACTTTGGTAAGAAACCAAGCACTAGCAATATTACCCCTGCATAAACTGCAATAAATCTTGATTTAATACCTGTAAGCCCAACAATTCCTGTGTTTTGACCAAATGGAGTTATTGGGAATGAGTTGAATATCCCAGATAAAGCTGTAGATATTCCATCTCCAAATAGACCTCTTTTAATATTTTTACCAGTTACCTCTTTGTCTACCATTTCGTGAATAGCTATCATATTACCAACTGATTCTGTCATAAGTACTAACATAATTAAGCATAATGATAATATTGCAGATGCTTCAAATCTAGGCATTCCAAATTTTAAAGGTACATTTAGATTAAGCCATCCAACACCATTTACTGCACTAAAATCAGCCATTCCAACTGCCATAGAAAGTAATGTACCAAGTACTATACCTACCAATATTGCTGTACTATTCCAAATTCCTTTTAAGAATTTAAATGAAAGTAAAGTTATCGCCAATACTGCTAAAGCTAATGCTAATGAGTTTGGTTCAACCGCTTCCAATTTGTTGTCAGTTATCCACTTTATCCCAACTGGGAATAGTGAAATACCTATTACCATAACAACTGTTCCAGTAACTACACTAGGGAAGAATCTTATTAGTTTTTCAAATACTGGAGCAAGTAATATACAAAACAGTCCAGCTACTATTACAGAGCCAAATACTGTCTGTATTGCAACTTGAGAATCACTATATGATGAGGCTATTGCTGTCATACCTGCCACAGCGGCAAAACTAGTTCCTTCAATTACTGGTATTTTAGCGCCTACAATATTTCCTATACCAACACTTTGTATGAGTGTTCCTATACCTGCCATAAACAAGCAAGCATTTATTAAAAAAACAATACTAGCATGATCTAGTCGTGCAGCACTTCCTATCATCATAGGAACTGCTACCGCTCCTGCACACATTGCTAAAACGTGCTGTAGTGAAAATACCCAAGATTTGGATACAGGTAACCTTTCATCTACTGGAGCTATTTTAGGGCTTTCATTTTGAGACATGTTGGGTCTCCCTTCTATATTTAGTTTAATATTCTATTCCGTATATTTTTTATCTATATACTTCATTTAAATTCTACTTTTGTCTAAATTCTCTTTTTAACATTTAGATTCTTGTTTCTTCCTTGTATGTTAATATCAATTATTTAGATTCTATTCCATAGGTTTTGACTTAGTTCTCTACTCTTAACTAAAATACTTTCTTCATCAATGTTTACTAACTTTCTATCTTTCATAAGTACTTTTCCATTTATAATAGTTGTGTCCACGCTTCTTCCACTCATTCCAAATATGATGTGTCCCCCTATTGTGTTTTCTGTCAATGGAGTATGTGGTATATAATCAACTACTATAACATCCGCATAAGCACCTTTTTTAAGTATACCTAGGTCATTTTTATAATAAGCTTTTGCTATTTTTTTATTGTTATCAAATAACATTGTTTGTGATTCTCCAAATCCAACTCTTGGGTCACTCAAGTGGTGTTTATGAATTATATTAGCAACTTTTAATGATTCAAACATATCACTAGTGTATCCATCAGTTCCTAGACCTACTGTAACACCTCTTTTTAGTAATTCTATTGCAGGAGAACATCCAACTGCATTTCCCATATTAGATTCTGGATTATGAACTACAAATGTATTAGTTTTATTTAAAAGATTGATTTCATCTGTGCTTATATATATACAATGAACTGCTATAGTCTTTTCTTTTAGCACACCAAAATCATTAAATCTTTCTAAAACTCTTTTTCCATATTTATCTACATTGTATTGTAAGTCTGCTAATCCTTCAGCAACATGTACATGATAACCCGTATCAAGACCAGCCATTTCTGAAGCACACTTATTTAATGTATCATCAGACAATGTAAATGCAGCATGAAGACCAAACATTCCCTTTATCATGTCTGTATCATCTTTTTGAGCATATTTTATGAAGTTTACATTTTCATTGATACCTTGTTGTATTGTATCTCCACCATCTCTATCAGATACCTCATAACAAAGACATGTTCTTATTCCCAAATCTTTTGCAACATCTGATATTGTAAATAAACTACCTTCAATTGCATTTGGACTTGCATGATGGTCATAAACTGTTGTGACACCATTTTTTATACACTCTATATAAGTTGCATATGCACTGTATTTTGTATCTTCTAGTGTAAGTTGTTTATCAAGTCTCCACCATAAATTATTTAATATTTCTAAAAAATTTTCAGATGGTTTACCTGGAACTGCCATACCTCTAGCAAATGAACTGTATATATGCATATGTGAATTTATTAGACCAGGCATGATTATCTTCTTGCCTGCATCTATAAATTCATGTACTGGATATTTCGCTTTCATTTCCTCAGTAGTACCTATATCTTCAATCAGATTGTCATTTATTACAACACATCCATCTTCCATATAGGGATTTAAAGAATCTTGGCTTATTAGCCTCCCATTCCCCACTAAAATCATAAATTTATTCCTCCTTAAAGCTAAGATTTAATTTTTAAGTACTTTTCCTGCTTTAATTTTATTGTATTTTCCTTCTTCAACAACACAATTTCCATTTATAATTACATAATCTATACCTGTAGGATATTGCATAGAATTGATAAAATCATCACATCCACTAACAGTATCCTTGTCAAATATAACTAAGTCTGCAAAATATCCTTCTTTTAGTTCCCCTCTATCTTTTATACTAAAGCTTACTGCTGCTTTTTTAGTCATTTTGTAAACAGCTTCTTCAACTGTTAGTACATTTAATTCTCTAACATATCTTCCTAGTATTTTAGGGAAAGAACCGTATGCTCTTGGATGTGGCTTACCTGCTAAAAGACCATCTGTACATACATTTTGTTCGTCTCTTTTCATAAAACCTATTATATGTTCTTCTAATCCATAGAAATCTACCATTCCAACTGCATTTTCTTCTTCTTTTAATAAATCAAACGTTGCATCTAATGGGTCTTTACCTCTCATCTTTCCAATTTCTAGTAGGCTCTTACCAATTGTATCTTGATTTTTTTCTGTCTTTACACTTGTTACAAAGATTTGGTCTATTCCAGCAAATTCTATAAAGTTATCCCAACCTTCTATTCCATTTGCTATATCTTTTTTCATTTTTGCTCTTTCGTTTTCATCACTTAATCTTTCTATTAATTTATCAGTTCCTCCTGAATGTGCCCATGGAGGTAAAACTACTCCAAGCATTGTACTTCCAGCAGCATAAGGATATTGGTCAAATGATACTCTTATACCTTCTTTTTCCGCTTTTTCTAAAAGTTCTATAACTTGAGGTATATACTTCCAATTTGATTTACCACAAACCTTAAAGTGTGAGAAGTGAACTTTTACTCCTGATTGTTTTCCAATTTCTATAATTTCTTCCATTGATGTTAAAATCGTATCTGCTTCACTTCTTTGGTGAACTACAAATACTCCATCGTATTTTGCTACTACTTTACACATTTCTATAATTTCTTCTGTCAATGAATATGCACAAGGTATATATATAAGTCCAGTTGACAATCCTATAGCTCCTGCCCTTAATTCTCTTTCTGTGATTTCGCACATCTTTTGAATTTCCTCTTTAGTGGCAGGTCTATCTTCAAGTCCCATTGCTTCCATTCTTACATTTCCATGAGGTACTAAATAAGTTTCATTTAATCCTACCCCATTTTCATCCATCATTTTCAAATAATTTTCTGTTGTTTCATATTTCCAATCAATTTCATCACTTTCACCATCTAGGCCTGCTAAATTTTTTCTCCAAGAAGATATATGCTCCTGAGGTAGAGGGGCCATAGATATTCCATCTTGGCCCAACACTTCTGTTGTAATTCCCTGTCTAATCTTTACCTCATTATATGGATTAACTAAAATCACTAGGTCTGAATGGCTATGAGTATCTATGAAACCTGGACATATAACTCTACCTTTTGCATCTATAACTTTGTCAGCTTCTTCGTTTAAATCCTGTGATATTTTTAATATTTTTTCGTTTTCTATTAAAATATCCCCTTCATATGCTGGTGTTTTATTGCCATCTACTATAAGCCCATGTTTTATTAAAGTTCTCACAAAACCATCTCCTAATTATTTTTTATAAACTGATTTTAATATTCCATAATATCCTTCTGCACCTTTGAATAATTGGTCTAATTCTATATGTTCATCTATTGTATGAGCAAGATTTTCTTTAGAAGGACCAAATCCTATAGTTCTTATTCCAGCTTCACCTGCATAATGGCTTCCATTTGTACAGAATGAGTATTGAGTTATTTCTGAATCTATTCCAGCTTCTTTTAATCCTTTATATGCTGCTTGAACAAATTCATCATCTTCATCATATAACCAACCTGGGAAGAATCTTTCACTTTCTATAGTATTTCCTGTATAACAGTCAGCTTTTTCAGATGCATAAGAAACTTTTGCATTTAATTCTGAGTCTTCTTTCATCATTTCATCTAATAGTGCTTGTATTGGAGCTAATACTCCTTCTCTTGTTTCTCCAACCAATAATCTTCTATCAAAAGTAGCTTTACAGTAATCTGGCACTACTGATGCACCTGGGTATGGAGAAGATTTTATATCTGTTAAAACTAGTATTCCATCACCTAAAACTGGATGAGTTGGAGGTACTAATTGTTGTATTCTTTGAATTACATTAGCCATTTTATAAACTGCATTTACACCTTTTTCTGGGTTGGCAGAGTGAGCTGGTTTACCAAAAGTTTCTACAACTATTTCTCCTCTACCTCTTTGACCAATCTTTAAGTTTAATTCTGAAGATTCACCTATTACAACATAGTCAGGCTTAACAGCTTTACTTATTTCTCTAGCTGAAACCCCTTCAAATATTTCTTCATGAACAACTCCTGCTACATATAGTTCACCTTCGAAATCTTTATTAGTATCTTCTGCAAAGTATGAAACAGCTGCCATCATAGCACTTACTTGACCCTTCATATCAGAAGTTCCTCTACCATATATCTTTCCATCTACTATTCTTGCTTCAAAAGGAGGAACACTCCATTTACTTGCATCTGGAACTGGAACTGTATCTATATGACCATCAAATAATATTTTTTTACCTGGTTTGTTTCCCTTTATACAACCTATTATATTTCCATATCTATCTCTTGACCAACTGTCAAAACCTAGTATAGCAAAATTTTCTTCAATTGCCTTTACTACATTTTCTTCTTGACCTGAATAACTAGCATTTCTTATTAAATCTTGGCATACTTCAGTTAATTGTTTTTTTCTTATTTCATTTAACATTTTGATATTCCCCCATATAATTCTTAATTTTTATTTATTGGCATTTTGATTTTTCATTTATTATATTTAACTTATTTGATTTATTAGCACTTTACTTTTATTTATCTTGAACCCTCTATTTACTTTGGCATTCTCCATTCCAAACTATATCTTTATATTTGTCTGGGTCAGTGTCTCCTTCTGTACTTATTAATAATACTTTAGAGTTTTCATCTAATTTTAAAGCTTCTCTTAAATCTTTTAAATCTTCACTTTCAAGTATTGAAACTAATGCTCCAGTTGTAACTGCTCCAGATTCTCCAGAGATTACCTTTTCATCTCCTCTTAGAGGATTTCCTAAAACTCTCATACCTTTAGCAGAAACCCAGTCTGGTGCTGAAACGAATGCTGATGAATAATTTTTTAATACTTCAAATCCTATAGTGTTTGGCTCTCCACAAGCAAGACCTGCCATTATAGTTGGCATATCTCCACCTACAAATCTTGGTTTTCCATCTCCTGCTTCTGCTGATTTATAGTAGCAATCTGCTTCATCAGCTTCTACTACTACTGTTATTGGGCATTCATCATATATTGAAGCAACATATCCTTGAACTGCACCAGCAAGCGAACCAACTCCTGCTTGCACAAATACATGCGTTGGTCTATCTACTCCATATTCTTTTAATTGTTCTATAGCTTCTTTAGCCATAGTTCCATACCCTTGCATTATCCATGCTGGTATTTCTTCATATCCGTCCCATGCTGTATCTTGAACCATTACTCCATGGTCATCAGCTTCTGCATAGCCATTAGCCAATCTTACTGCGTCATCATAGTTTAAGTCTGTTATACTAGCATCTGCACCTTCTCCTTTGATTTTGTTTAATCTAAATTCAGAAGAACCTTTTGGCATTAATACAACAGATTTTTGACCTAATTTATTAGCTGTCCAAGCAACTCCTCTACCATGATTTCCATCTGTAGCTGTAAAGAAAGTTATTTCTCCTAATTGGTCTTTTATTTCTTTTGAAGTTAATTTTTCATATCCTAACTCTGATATATCTTTATTTAATCTTTGAGCTAAGTATTTACCCATAGAGTAAGAACCACCCAAAACTTTAAATGCATTTAATCCAAATCTGTATGATTCATCTTTAACATATATTCCGCTAACTCCTAATAATTTTGCTAAGTTATCTAATTTAACTAAAGGAGTTTTTTCGTATTGTGGAAAACTCTCATGAAATGCTTTAGCTTTTGCAATTTCTTCGTCCTTTAAAAATTCAATTCCTTTTTCTTTTTCCTCTGCTTTAGGTAAGTTATTTAATTTCCATTTTATTTCTCTCATTTATTTTATATTCCCCTTTCAAATTTTTCGATGTCATTATTAATTTTTTATCTTTGTGTCTTTATACAAAGCAATTACTATGCCAATATTATTTATTCTGAAAACAATTTTTTTATGTTGGAATTACATACTTTTTTCAAATTTATTTAAATTTTGTAAAATCTGAGTGTGAAAAATAAGATTTATAAAAGAAAAAATTCTCATATTGGGAAATTTTTATCAATACGAGAATTATCATTTCGAGAAACCGTTTCTTTATTTTTATTTTCCTTTATTATGCCTTTAATTTTTTATATGTCTATTATTTTGTCTTGTATATTACTATTTTTATCTTCTATATTTATATAGCTATAACCTTCTATATTTTATGTTTTCATTTTAGCTCTCTATAGTACCGTTATTTTTCTGTTTTACATATTTGCACTTTATAAGCTCACACTTTTATCTTCTATTATTTATGCTGACTCAATATCTTACAGGCTTATAATTTTATTTTTCTATAGTATTATTACTATATTAGTCTCTTTTAGTGACCTACACATCACATTACCATGCATTTAAAACGATTTTCTATGTTTAATTTATTGTTGTTCTTCTTCTAGTTTTCTATATAATGTAGCTAAACCTATGCCTAAATCTTTTGCTATTTTCTTTTTTGTCTTTGTATCTCTTCCATATTTATTTAACAACTTATGTATGTAAGTTAACTCCAGCTCTTTAATTGAAAGTATTTTTTCTTGGTTTTCTACTATTCCAGCAACTATATCATCTTCAAACTTTGTCACCTCATTATTACTCTTAAAACTATTCCCTTCAATATTATAATAGTTCAAAATATCTAATGGAAGCATATCTTTATAGATTATTCCATCTTCTCCAACTAAATTCATCATATATTCAACTGCGTTTTCTAATTCTCTTATATTTCCCGGCCAATTATAATTAACCAACATATTCATTACATTTTTTTCCATTTGATTCAATTTTATATCTAATTCTAAAGAATAATTGGAAACAAATTTCATCATTATAGCTTCAATATCATCTTTTCTTTCCCTAAGAGGCGGCAAATTTATAGGAATTACATTTAATCTATAGTACAAATCATCTCTAAACTTACCTTCATTGACTAACTTAAGTAAGTTTTTATTCGTTGCAGCAATTACTCTTATATCTAAATCTATAAGTTTATTTGAGCCAATCCTTGCAAATTTTCTTTCCTGCAAAACTCTAAGTAATTTTGCTTGTAAAGGCATTGATAAGTCCCCCATTTCATCAAGGAATATAACCCCTTCATTTGCAAGTTCAAACTTACCAACCTTACCTCCACTACTAGCCCCACTAAATGCACCTTTTATATAGCCAAATAACTCACTTTCAAGAAGATTTTCTGGAATAGCAGCACAGTTTATAGCAATAAATGGCTTATTCCATCTACTTCCTTCAGCATGTATAGCTCTAGCAATTAACTCTTTACCTGTACCACTTTCACCAGTTATAAGAACTGTTGAATTTGACTTTGCTAATTTCTTAGTTCTCTCTTTAACTTTCACCATTGATTCTGAATTCCCAATTATAGACTCTATATCGCTATTTCCCCATCCACTATTGACTTTTCCATGTCCTTTGTGATTGATATATGTCTTATCAAATATGATTATCTTGTCATATTGATTTATATATGGATATACAGGAATTATTTTGGCATTTATATTATAAATTTTGTTGTCAATATCAATTTCTAGTAATTCATGTCCATTTGAAGAAGATTCAACAGATACTATTTTTACTGTATTTTCTACTATATCTTTTCCAATGTCTAATTTTTTCAAAGCAATATTGTTTATATAAGATATTTTGCTATTTATATCTAGTATAACAACACCTTTTTCAACATTTTCAATTATTTCTATCATCATGTTCATTTTTCTACTGCTACTTTTTGACACTTCATGTTCTTCTATCTTCATAGAAATTAAATCGCATATATGATTGACAAACTTCAAATAATTATCTATTTTTGCACTTATTTCTACTTTTTTAGTTTTATCTGTACTAATAGCACCAATTACCCCTATAGTACGATTGTTATATTTTATTGGAACTGCTATTATTACTTTATTTAGGCATTTCATGTAATGGGAACATTCTATACAAAGCTGATTATCACATATATCTAATACGACTAATTCCTGACCTGTCTGTATAACTTTGTCATAAAGAAAACCTTCAGTAACAACGCTTTCATTTATTTTTGATTTATACAGACCTGTGCCACTAATTCTTATTAATCTATCATCAACTATTTCAATATCTACATCTAACACACTAGCTACTGTTTCAGTGTATTTTATCATTTCCTGTTGAAATTCTTTTAATTTACTTACCATAGTTTCCCCCATTAGAATTTAATTTACCAAATTATCAGTTTAACTATATTTTAACATATAGTTAATTTTTAAAATATATATAAAACATTACTTATTTATATATTTACATTGAAATACATAATAATAATTATAAAAAGATTGCTTTATATCAGGATTACTTTAATTATAATACACAAATAATAAAATACAAAAAAGCTTTCCTCCTATAACAAATATATTTTTGGCACAAAAATATATGTTATATAAGAAAAGCTCAATAGTTAAATATTTAGATAGATTTTTATATAGACTTTTTTAATATAAACTTTTTAATTGTAGACTTTTTTTATTAGTTTTTAATTTTCATTAGTTTTGTCATTGGTTTTATTATAATACTGCCATTGCTTCAATTTCTAAAACTGCATCTTTTGGTAATTGAGCAACTTGTACACATGATCTTGCTGGTGGATTTTCTTCAAAATATGTAGCGTACACTTCGTTAATATCATTAAAATCCTTTAAATCTTTTACGAAAACTGTAGTTTTAAATACTTTATCCATAGTTGTACCAGCTTGTTCTAGTATTGCTTTTACATTGTCTAAAGAAGCTTTTGTTGCTTCTTTTGGGTCAGATACTAACTCGCCTGTCTTCATGTCTATTGGAAGTTGACCTGATGTAGAAACTATATTTCCAACTTGTATCGCTTGAGAATATGGTCCAATTGCTCCTGGAGCTTTCTCTGTAGCTATTACTACTTTTGACATGATTTCACCTCCTATTATTAAGTTATATTTACAGGAAAATAAAATTTCCTAAACACCAATATTAATATGAACCTCCAGACAAGAAATCAAATCCAAAGTTTCAAATAATCAATACTCAGATTATTATATTTATTTGTGTTCATGTTAATATTTATTAAAGCAATTAGCATGCCAAACTTCATTTATATATAAATTTTTGTGAAGTCATTCAAAACAGCT
Organism: Clostridioides sp. ZZV15-6598; assembly: GCF_020657705.1. NCBI lineage: Bacteria > Bacillati > Bacillota > Clostridia > Peptostreptococcales > Peptostreptococcaceae > Clostridioides > Clostridioides sp. ZZV15-6598. The sequence continues at coordinate 29,509 of NZ_JAGWCS010000022.1, forward strand.
ACATCTAAATCTTTTTCTAAGAAAATGCTTTAAATTTATTTTTTTATAATATCAATTTTTTTCTCATATCTAGAAATTTACCAACATGAGAATTCTTGTTTTGAGAATTTATAGATTAAAAATCGTTTCTCAATCTTAAATTATCAAGTCATTATGTATGAAAGAACTACAGTTGACAATCCCACTATTATAAATAATAAAACCTTTACCCAGACCTTGTTTACTCTAGTTATCATAGAACCTATTGAAAATATAATAGCTAAATATAATAGTAACCAAAAAATTATCAATATCTTATCACTGTTGCTGAAAATCAAAAAAACTACCTTTTAATAGCCTCACTTGACAATCTAACTAATCTCATAATAAATTTATAATTTATAAAGAAATTATTATATTGACTATATCTCAACAACTTTCTCCTTTCCTAATTTTTAAATCTTTTATAGAATTGTATCATGTCTGAGTGAATTTTCATACTATTAAGTCTTATTTCTAATAAACCGTTAACTCTCATTCTATGCCCAATAATGTAAGATTGTGGTAATTTTATTGATTTTAATAATTTTATTTAATATACTGATATTGATTATTTTTATATGAAATTATTATTTATATAGGGGGGTTTCAATATGAGTAAAAGTGAATTAACAGCAGAAACAACAGAAGAAATGTTAGAGGTGCTAAGTGGTAAAGATTATAATATTGCGTGTGATTTACATGAACTTGGTAAATCATTAGATTGTAAAATTGAACCAAAGACAGGTGCTCGTTCTTACAAAATAGTATATTCAACTAAGAAACCAAAACGTAGCCTATTTACTATTGAATGTAATGAAAAAAAATGGAGAGTTAAAGCAAATCTTTTTCATCTAAATACATATAGGGATACTGTAGAGGAATGCTCTAAAACTATTAAAGATAGTATCACCAAAACTCGTACTTGTAAAAAATGTAATCCAAAGTGCATTGGTGGTTCTTCATTTGAATTAGATGGCAAGTCTTATTTGACTTGTATAGGAAGTGGACATTATTTTGCTAATATGGAAGAAATCGATTGGAAAAACCTAAAAAAGTTAATTACTAAAGAAAATAATATCATGAAAGAATCTATATAATTTTCTAGGGTAATTATTAAAATACATGAGTAATGTTAGATATTTAAATAAACATTATAGAAGAAAGGACAGATTAATTTTAATCCGCTCTTTCTTCTATACACAAACATATTATACCAACTTACCCATTTCATATGCCTGTTTCATTGCCTCACTTCCCTTAATATCACCTACATGCCAAGCTCCTACACCATACACTATACCTTTTTCCTTAGCACCATTTAGACATGACGTAAATCCTCTGAATCCTTCTAACGTTCTTTCCATATCATTCACATTTTCATCTGCTGCTGCAACAATAAAATAGAAGTCTTTATCACAAATTTCAGTGTATCTCGAACAAGTTCTATCAATCAGAGTTTTCATTTGTGCATTCATAGTATAAAAATAAACTGGAGTTGCCAAAACAATCACATCTGCTTTAATCATTTTTTCAAGAATTTCTCCCATGTCATCTTTTTGTGGGCAATTCTCACCTTTCTCATAACAAGCGCCACATCCAGTACAATAGTGAACATCTTTATCTTTTAAAAATATCTTCTCTGCTTGATTTTTGGATTCTAATGCACCTTTCATAAATTGGTCACATAATAAATCAGAATTCCCACCTTTTCTAGGGCTTGCAGACAATACAAGTACATTTTTATTCATTAGACAATACCTCCATTCTTCATCTCTAATTATTGCTCTTTAGAGTTTTTTCTTTTTCAATAACTTTATCTTCATATCCATCAATTTTACTATTTAATCGTTCTAAAGTTTGCTGCATATCTTCTATTCTTTTAGAAAGCTGATTTCTTTGTTCTATTAAAAGTTCTTTTCTCGCTTTGATAGTTTCATTACCCTGTTGAAACATAGTTACATACTCAATCAATGTCTCAATAGAAAGACCTGCACTTCTCATACATTTAATAAAATTAACCCACTCACAATCTTTTTCTGTAAAAATCCTGATACCACTTTTATTTCTATTTACAGGTGGTATCAAACCAATTCGTTCATAATATCGTAAAGTATCTGCTGAAAGTTCGTATTTTTTACTCACCTCTGAAATTGTCATATAAGTCCTCCCCCTTTTTGATACTGTATAATTTAAAATCCGATTAAATAGTTTTACTTATATTTCATCAATTTCAATTTTTCTACATAGCATTAATTGTTTAACTGATATTTCACTAACTTCAATTTTTCTACATAGCATTAATTGTTTTACTTATATTTCATTAACTTCAATCTCTTTACATAGCATTAATTATTTTGTAGTAGCAATTATTTTTCAAATATTTCTGCGACATTCTTTAAAGAATCTACAATTTTAATGTGTTGTGGACAATTTTTCTCACACTGTTTACATCCAATACAATCTGATGCTTTTCCATAAGTTTTAGTGTAGTTATTATAGTAAACCATTTGTGTTGAAAATCCAGTATTAAGAGCTTGCTTTTCTGCATTGTATAAAGCAAAATAGTTTGGAATAGCAATATTTTTTGGACATCCTTCTACACAATACTGGCAAGCAGTACATGGGACTGCAATTGCTTCATTTATAATTTCTACTGCTTCATCTATAACATCATATTCTTTCTGTACAAATGGTTCAAAATTTTGCATATATCCCGTGTTATCTAATAGTTGTTCCATATTTGACATTCCACTTAAAACCATCATGACATTATCTTTACTTGCTGCAAAACGAATTGCCCATGATGGTACTGACATATCTGGATTGTAATCATTAAATAGTTTTTCGGCTCTTTCCGGTATTTTTGCTAGTGTACCGCCTTTTACTGGTTCCATAACGATAACAGGTTTATTGTGTTTTGTTGCTACTTCATAACATTTTCTAGATTGTATGCTTTCATTATCCCAATCCAAATAGTTAATCTGTAACTGAACAAAATCTACTTCTGGATGCTCATTTAGAACTTTGTCTAATAGCTCTGCACTATCGTGAAAAGAAAAACCAATATTTCTTATTTTTCCTTCTTTTTTCTTTTCCTCAATAAACTTAAAGCTGTCAAATTTCTTGGCTACCTCATAATGTGATACACCTATATTATGTAAAAGATAATAATCAAAATAATCTACACCACATTTTTCTAACTGTTCATTAAAAATAGGCTCTTGCTCTTCTTTTGTTTTCAAAGCCATTAGTGGCAATTTTGTAGCTACTGTAAAACTTTCTCTTTTATGTCTTTTTACTAGAGATTCTCTAAGTGCTATTTCACTTTTACCCATGTGATATACATATGCTGTATCAAAGTATGTAAATCCTCTCTCTAAAAAAGTATCCACCATCTTATTTAAGTAATCCATATCAATACTTGTAGCATCATTCTCATCTTTTATTGGTAAACGCATTAATCCAAACCCTAATTTTTTTTGTTCCATTGTCCTGCTTCCCCCTTTAAGTATTCTCTACTTTAATTTATGTTTTTAAATATTTATAAAGTTTCCATAATTATACTTTACTACTTAGAGTTAACTTCAAGTCAATAGTTTTTTTATTTTTTAATTAAATACTATAAAAATTTATCAAGAAATTCCACCTAAAGTAGAATATTCCCTAACAGACTTAGAAATAAGCTTTGTACCTGTTTTAGAACATATGAAACAATGGGGAAAAACCTATTTATCAAATGATAAAAGTAATCCATACTGATTTACATATATTCAAGGTTAAAAACCTTTTCCCCAAGATTTATGATACAATGTTAAATAATAAAATAAAAACTTTATATTTAATAATCTTATCTGTTAATTTTAAAATGTTACATTTAATAGTAACTTGATTTTAAGATTATATTTTACTAGTTCATACTAAATAATAAAATATAAGGATTGTGAGGTAAAAAATATGAATAAGAAAAATCTAGCTATATTAGTGGCAGGTATGATGTTTTTTTCTAGCTCTTCAGTAATCTTTGCAAACAACGTAACAAAGCAAGAAAGGTTAATAGGTAAAACAAGATATGAAACGGCTGTAGAAGTGAGTAAATTAGGATGGGTTCAATCAAAAACAGCAATTATAGTCAATGGCAACTCTATTCAAAGTGCACTTTGTGCAAATCCTTTTGCTAAATTAAAAAATGCTCCTATACTATTAGTAAATAACAATAACATAGAAAGTTCAACTCAGTCTGAACTTAAAAGACTTGGCGTAGATAATGTATATATAGTGGACAGTGGAAATAGTATATCTAATAAAGTAGAAAATGAAATAAAATCACTTAACATAAGAGTAAATAAAATATTAGGAAATAATATCTATGAAATGTCTACAAATGTACTTAAAGAAATAGATAAGATAAAAAAAGTGGAAAATGTAGCAGTTGTAAACGGATTAAAGGGGTTATCTGATGCAGTTAGCATAGCTTCTCCATCAGCAATACATAATATGCCTATAATACTAGTATCAGAGGAAAACAGCAATAATAGCAGTATAAATTTCTTAAACAATAGGTCTATAAAAAAATCTTATATAGTTGGAGGAAATAAGATTTTGTCAGACAATACAGTAAAAAAATATCCAAATAAAGAAAGAATTAGTGGTTCAGATAGAAACAATACCAATGCCAAAATTATTGAGCAGTTTTACAAAAACAAAAGCATAAAAAATATATTTGTTACTAAAAATGGTATGAACAAGGAAAATGCTCTAGTAGATGCATTATCAATAGGAGTATTAGCAGCCAAAGAAAATTCTCCTGTAATAATATCTAATGGCACTCTTGTAAACAGCCAAAAAGATTTTATTAAAAATAAAGACATAAAAGAAGTAACACAAGTTGGCGGAGGTGATAACCAAAAAGCATTTGAGGATATCTTAAAGCTAAAAAATGTCGATATAAGAAATAAAACTAAAAAAATATCTTTAATTGAAGCTAAAGAAATATTAAAACAAGCTCTTCCAGAAAGTAATGTTTTAGTTTGTTACTACGACCAAGATGATAACAAATACGACAGTAAAGTTATAAAGGATAATATTGTATATGAAGTAGAAATAGATGCCTACTCTGGTAAAATAATAGAAATTGAAAAAGATGATGATATAAATAATAATTTAAGTCTCAAAAATATATCTTTAGATAAAGCTAAATCTATAATACTAGATGCTATTCCTAATGGTAATTTAATATACTGTAAATATGATGCTGACGATAATGAATATGAGGCTAAAGTTGTAAAAGATAATAAAACCTATGAAATAGATATAAATGCATTTGATGGAAGAATTATAGATATTGATATGGACGATGATTATGATGATAATGATTATGATGACTCTGATAATAATCACAATAATAGTGATTCTAATTCTAATAACAATAACTCTATAATTAGCATTGAAAAAGCTAAGTCAATAATGCTAGATAAAGTACCTGGTGGTAAAATAGTAAAATTTGAATACGATGAAGATGATAAAGAATATGAAGGCGAAATAATAAAGGGAAATAATGAATATGATATAACAATCAGTGCAATCACAGGAAAAATATTAGAATATGAAGTTGATACAATATAGTATATAGTTCTAATGATACAGTTTATAAAAATTTTCTTTTTATATTACTGGAATTTAAATTTTATATTACTGGAATTTTAAAAATTCCAGTAATATTTTTTATCATTAATAACACTAATAATCCTATTTTCTATACATATAATATATCTGAACATGTACTATATCTGAATTTTAGATTTTTCATAATATATATTCTAGTATATCTCTTCACCACTACAATTACTTTTCATTTAAATAAGTCTTAAATTTATGACCAAACAGAGTCTCTGGTTTTATATCCACTAACATAGGAGTCTCTTTCCAGTTCTTCACTCTTGATTCTATAACTTTATAAAAATCTTCTAAGCTATGACCTTCTTTTCTTCTTTCAGCTATAAGTTTGTTATCTGCTTCTGAATCAAACCTAAAACTTTCCCCTGATTCTCTATTTAACTTTTTTATAATATTTTCATAAATACTTTCTATATAATAGTATTCTTGTTCCACATCAATATTTTTCTTGGAATTCTTTTTTAATAACTCTTTTTTTAAATTTTTTTTTAATAATTCTTTTTTCTTTGTTACATCTTCTGTTTCATCTTCTGTTTCATGTACAGTATGAAGTTCTGGGTCATAACCCCATTGTCTATACTCTTTATCTGCACAGCTGTACATATTGGTATCACTGCTCTTATCTTTCTTATACTTGTATTCATGTTTTGATACTTTTTGACTACTATTATTTGTTTCATTAATATTTTCCAAGATATCTTCAAAAAAACTTCTACGTTTCTTTATTACACCTGTATCACTATTTTCAGAACATGTATAACTATATACAGAGCAACAATTTCCCTTCACTCCTCGACTTATTAGTCTCAATATTCCTAAATCTATAAATTCATTTACAAGCCTACTTATTGTAGATATTGATAAATCAAGGTCAGATGCAGCTTTTCTTACAGTCATCATAAACTGCCCCCTTGGTAAAGTTCCCCTTAATCTTTGTATATTTTCTTTTCTCATTATATAGTGATTAAACCTTATTTTATTTACATCACTTCGCTCGTTAAAATATAATACTGCTGAATTTAATTGATAAAAACCATTGTTCATATTCTTATTCCCCCAATTCAAATAAATAATTGTTTGTAAAATATTTTTGTATCTCTTAATAATTTATTAGATGATTATATTTTATTAAAAATAATTCTTCTATATTTTTCATTTTAAAGTTTTAAAGGCATTATGTTAATAGATGAGATTTAACTTTTTTATTTAAACAATAAATTTAATAATTTTTTTAATATAAATATTTTCTTGGTTTATAAATATTTTCTTAAAATTAATATATCATTCTTAGTCTTAAACTTTCCAGTCATATCTAATCATAATAGATATTAAGTTTTTGTTTCTGTTATAATCTGTATCTTTATAAAAGATGGACAAAATACTCCATCCTCAATGTAAGTAGGATAGAACGGTAGATAATGTAGAGTAGTTCAAATAAATATATAATCTAAAAATATATCGTTATGTTATACTAAGTGTTACAAAGTAAGATATAAAATCTATTATGAATTTTTATTGTCTATGGCAAAATTCATAATAGAAAAATCCATTTAATATTTTGTTCTCTATAAATTTCACATACACAACTCTTTATTTACTATAAATAAAGATATTTAAAATATATATTTTTCAATAAGGAGGTATATTTATGACCAATTCTAAAAGTAAAAAAGAATACTTACGTCGTATTTGTAAGGTACAAGACTATATAGAATACCATTTGTATGACTCTCTTTCTCTTGATGAACTTTCTAATATAGCAGGTTTTTCAAAGTTTCATTTTCATAGAATTTTTAAAGCAATAACAGAAGAAACATTATCACAGTATGTAAATAGGTTAAAACTAGAAGGAGCCACTTCTTTTCTTATTCATCGTACTGACATGACAGTTACTGATATCGCACATTATTTTGGCTTTACTGATTCTGCTGTTTTTTCGCGAGCTTTCAAAAACTATTATAAGATAAGCCCTATAAAATATAGAAACAATTATAGCAAGAATTGCAAAGAACCATATAAAATTTCTCAGTATAATAGATACATATCAAAACTTAAATCTAAAAATAATAGAGAGGTTAAAGGAGAAATTGAAATCTTAGAACTTGATAATGTAAATACAGCTTATATTAGATACACTGGGTCATACGGAAATTTAGCTAGTCATTTTCCAAAGATTGTAGAAAAACTCTTTGAATATGCAAATGAGCAGAATCTAATTGAACTTGAAAAGACAAAGATATTAGCTATTTATCATGATAATCCTCAATTTACACAAGAACATCATTTGAGGACTAGTATTTGTATGACAATTCCAGATAATATTGTTGTCAAAGAAAATAGCGACCTTGGTAATATGACAATACCTTCTGGAAAATATCTTGTGGGACATTTTAGTATTTTTCAAAATGAATATAGTGATGCTTGGGATTTTATGTATAATGAATGGCTATCAAATAATGAGCATAAATTACGTAATTCTTTTCCTTTTGAAGTATATCTTAATGACCCAAATAGTCACCCACAAAATAAACATATAGTTGATATATATTTACCTATAGAGTCTTTTTAATACTATGATTTCGCTTAACCTCTTCTTATATTAAGGATTAAAACATCCCAATTTTATAGTTTGATAAAATTAATAAAATGAGGTGAGCTAATGAAAGAAATAAAAATTAAAGGTGCAAAAATACATAACCTAAAAAATATAGATATATCTATTCCCAAAAATAAGCTTGTAGTTGCAACGGGTGTTAGTGGTTCAGGTAAGTCCAGTCTTATGTTTGATATTGTATTTGAGGAAGGACGTAAACAGTACTTACAGTCCTTAGGCATACTTTCAGGCATTGATAATGAAAATAAATTCGATAGCATTCAAGGATTAGCTCCTACTATAGCTGTTAAACAAAATATCATTCGTCAAAGTAATCCTCGTTCAACAGTAGGTACTAGGACCAATATTATTAGTATGCTTACACTATTATATGCAGGAGAAGGACAAGTAATATGTTCTGCGTGTAACACTCCTGTAGACAACAATCTTATTTGTAATAATTGTGGTAATGAAGAAGAACGATTGAGACCAAGTTATTTTTCATATACCTCTTCAGATGGAATGTGTATGAAGTGTTCTGGACGTGGAGCATACTTTGAGATTAATATTGAAAAACTTATTTTGGATAAGCACACTACCCTAAAAAAAGTTTTGGATAGAGCCCAAATTACACCAGGATATTTGAGAGTTCTATCTAAAAAATTTAAAGATTATTTAGATATACCATTCTTACAATTGCCTGAGGAAGTACAAAATGAGGTACTCTATGGCCATTATGAAAATGGAAAACGAAGTTCTTCTTTAGCAAAAGTACTTCATGGTCGTTACCAAAGAGGTGAAGATTTAAATGGTATTTATAGCATGACTACTTGTTCTGAGTGTCATGGTTTTAAAATTGGTGAAGAAGCACGCCAAGTTTTATTAAACGGAAAGCATATTGGTGAGCTTGGAAAAATGAGCATTTTAGAAGTTCATGAATTTCTAAAGTCCTTATTAAATCAAAACAAACTAACTACTCTAGGTAGAAATTTAATAAATGATATTTTGATTAAGACAAATAACCTAATAAAAGCAAGACTAGGTCATCTGTCCTTGTACAGAGAGATGTCAACTTTAAGTGGTGGAGAAATACAAAGGCTATTTTTAAATTCCCACCTCGATTCAGAGATGGATTCATTAATTTACGTACTTGACGAACCAACTGCGGGGTTACATGAATCCGAAAAAATCGATATTCTAAAATCCATTAAAGAGTTAAAAAATTTAGGCAACACTGTCATTGTAGTTGAACATGACAAAAATACAATTAATATGGCAGAACATGTTATTGATATAGGGCCAAAGGCTGGCGTTGAGGGTGGACAGTTAATATATCAAGGAGATTTAGAAGGTCTGCTTAAGTCAAATAAGTCAATTACTGGACAATATATCTCAGGAAAATACTCCATGCCTACTAGAACAGCATCTAAAAATATTACGGACATTGAAAAAATGCCTTGTATAGTTGTTCAAAATGCAAGTACAAATAATCTTAAAAACGTGACTGCATCATTACCTTTAGGTGCTATGATTGGAATAGCTGGAAAATCTGGTAGTGGAAAAAGTTCTCTTATATCAGATACATTACTCCCTCTTCTTAGAAGTTACTTCAATAATCAACCAAATAACAATAAAAACACTGTTAAAGAAAATGAAATAAGTGAAGTAAGCGATGACAATGATTATACAATTGTAGAAACTATTGCAGATAAATTAAGTGGCACACAATATATCTCTGGATATTCAGAAATATCTCAAATTCCTATTGGTAGAAATATGAACTCCACTCCTGCCTCTTATATTGGTATATGGGATAAGATACGTGCTCTATTTGCAAGCCAGCCAGAATCAATAAAACAAAATTTCACTGCTGGGCATTTTTCATTCAATTCAAAAGGTGCTTGTTCTAAGTGTAGTGGTAGCGGATATGAAAAAATCTGGTTGGGAAATAATTTAAGTATGGACAGTATATGTAATGAGTGTCATGGAAAAAGATTTAATGACGAATCCCTATCCATTAAATATAAGAATAAAAATATCTATGATATCCTAAATATGAGTGTATCCGAAGCTGTTAGTTTTTTCGAAGATACTCCAAATATTGTTTCACACTTAAAAGTACTAGAACAAATTGGTATGGGTTATATAAAACTAGGTCAACCTACCCCTACTTTAAGTGGTGGCGAATCTCAAAGAATCAAGCTTGCAAAAGAGATCGGCAAAAAACGAAAAGGAAATATTCTCTATGTATTGGATGAACCCACTACTGGTCTAAGTCTATATGATACTGCTAAACTAATTCAATTGTTGGATGAACTGGTCGAAAATGGAAATTCTGTAATTGTTGTTGAACATGATATAGAAGTTCTAAATACTTGTGATTGGATTATTGAACTTGGTCCAGAAGGTGGAGACAAAGGCGGATATATCATTGCAGAGGGTTCTCCTCAACAACTAAAAGAAAACTCAAAGTCTATAACAGGGAGGTATTTATAGTGAATAAGGACTACTGCTTAGATTTAAATTTTGAAAATATAGACCCTTCAAGTGTTGGAATGGATTCAAAAAAACTTTCACAACTTGAACCTTTGATAATCTCACAATATAGCAATATAAACGGAATAATTATAGCAAGAAGAGGAAATGTAGTCTTTGAAAAATATTATAATGGTTATAATTCCGACGATACTTTCCATGTTGCGTCTGTCACAAAAAGCATCATATCAGCTCTAATTGGTATCGCAATAGACAAGGGTTATATAAAGGATGTTGAGCAAAAAGTTGTTGATTTTTTCCCTGAATATACTTGCAACCCTGCTGATATATACAAAAAAGCAGTAACTATACGCCATTTACTTACGATGACTGCACCATACCCTTTTAAAAATACAACTGAGTCATTAGAAAGGCTTTCTAAGCAACGAGATTGGGTAAAATACACCCTAAATCAACTTGGTCAAAACAAAAATATTGGTACTTTCAAATATTCTTCAGCTGGAGTTCACCTCCTTTCAGCTATTATTACAAACACCACAGGAAAGTGTGCTCGTGAGTTTGCTAATGAACACCTATTCAGACCAATTGGTATGAGAGAAATACCAGATTATGATATAAAAAATTTTGGCTTTGAAGATTTATTTGGAAAAAACCTTAAAGGTTGGGCAAAAGATAGACAAGGTAATTCTACAGGTGGCTGGGGACTTACATTGAGTGCTAGAGATATGTTACGATTTGGTTCTCTGTATTTAAATGATGGTATTTGGAATAATAAAAGTATTATATCTAAATCATGGATTGAAGAATCAACTAAAATGAATTCCAATGAGTATGGTTATCTATGGTGGCTATGTGAGGAAGATGGAGTTCTTTGGTACTCAGCAATGGGAGCTGGAGGAAATGCTATCTGTTGTATACCGCACTACGACTTGATTATAGCAATACCATCTAAGATAGTTTTTAAACCTCGTGATAGATGGCAGTTTATTAAAAAACATATACTTACTTCTATAATAGAATAGTTGTATGTTGTATATAGAATAATTATAACAACCCTCCACTATAACACCAGACTTTAGTTTAGTGATATTATTGTTGATGCTATATATACACAAGAGGAGTTGAATATAAATGAATACCTACACGACATCAGAAATAGCAGATTTGATTGGTATACATCCTAATACAGTACGTTTATATGAAGAACTTGAACTAATACCTAAACCTAAACGTAGCCCTAATGGCTACCGTATCTTTAACGATTTTCATATAGAGCAATTTAAATTTGCTCGTACAGCCTTAAAAATTGAAGTTACACAAAGAGGATTGAGAAAAAATGCAGTTGAGATTGTCAGAACATCAGCAAATAAAGATTTTGACAAGGCTATTTCTCTTGTGAGTCATTACTTACAACAATTAGAAATAGAAAAATTAAATGCTGAGGAAGCAATCACTATTGTTACAGAAATTTTAAATGGAAACACACAGGAAACAGACAAGTTATTTTTAACTAGAAAAGAAACCTCAGAATACTTGAAGGTTACAATAGACACTTTAAGAAATTGGGAGATGAACGGGTTGTTAAAAGTAAAAAGAAAGCAAAATGGTTATCGTGTATATACTGATGAAGATATAAAGCGACTTAAAATTATTAATGCATTACGCTCTGCAAACTATTCTCTTTCAGCTATTTTAAGAATGTTAAATGCTTTGTCTTGTAACCCCAATGCTAATATTAAAACTGTTATTGACACTCCAAAAGATGACGATGAAATTATCTCAGTATGTGACAAATTGATAACCTCATTGAAAGAGGCGGAATACAACGCAAAAGCAATGAAATCTCATCTTCAAAGCATGAAAGGACAATTTTCTTAACCCTCCACTCTAACTCCATACTTTGATTTGTGTGTTATTCTTAAGAGCGAGAAAAATTAAACACACAAATCAAAGGAGGAATAGAATGGAAAACAAAAATACTCATTTTACATGGAAGAAAAAAATCATTGCCTTTTTAGTGAGCCAATATATTTCCCTATTTGGTTCATCACTTGTACAGATGGCAATGATATGGTATGTCACACTTCAAACATCATCGGGTATATGGGTAACAGTTTTAACTGTATGCTCCTTTATACCACAAATGCTAATATCTTTTTTTGCAGGCGTATGGGCAGATTACTATAATAGAAAAATACTCATCATTGTATCTGATGCCATAATTGCTACTTCTACACTGGTGTTACTTCTGCTTATGATGTCGGGAATTAGAGGAGAAAATGAATTAATCGCAATTGCAGTCGTATCAATTATTCGTTCATTAGGAAGTGGTGTACAGACACCTGCTGTAAGTGCAATGATTCCTCAACTTGTGCCAGAAGAACACTTAATGCGTTTCAATGGTATAAATGGCAGTCTTCAATCTATAGTACAATTTATAGTTCCTGCTGTAGCTGCATCAATCCTTGGTTTGAGTAATAAGATATCTCAAGTACTTTTAATTGATATTATTACTGCAATTATTGCTATTGTATTACTCTGCTTTATCAAAATTCCTAAACATAATATAGTAAAACAAACTGAAAAAGTGTCGTTTTTAACTGACATGATATCTGGAATAAAATACTCTTTTTCGGATAAATTTATTAGAAAAATAGTTCTTACTTATGGAGCTTTCATTTTTCTTTGTGTTCCATCAGGCTTTCTTATAGGATTATTGATTGAGCGTACATTTGGTAAGGGCTATGTATATCTATCTATTATTGAAATGATTGGCTTTGCAGGTATGGTTTTAGGTGGATTAGTTATAGGAATATTTGGTGGATTTAAAAATCGAAATAAGACATTTTTCTTGTCGATGTTATCTTACGCTGTCTTTTCCATTATTTTGGGTTCTGTTACACAGGCTTGGCAATTTTTTATATTTATGTTTTTTACCAGTTTTTCAATTCCAATTATTCAGGCAACAGCTATGACCATGTTGCAAGAACATGTAGTACCAGAAATGCAAGGTCGTGTATTGGGCTTACCTATTATTATATATACTGGTCTTATACCTCTTGGAATGGTACTTTTTGGACCACTAGCTGATATAGTATCTATTAACTACTTGATTATTGTTTCAGGCATAATAATTGCATTTTTTGCTTTATCTATTCCTTATTCAAAACAGTTTTACAAGCAAGGTATCTTTAAATCAAAAGAAACTAAGTAATATACTAGAGAAATTAAGTAATACACTAAATAAGCTAAGTAATATACTAAGGTAATTTTAATTGTTCTATTTTGCTTTTTATACATAATACACTACGATAGTTTTAATCACTACGATAGTTTTAATTAACCTAGTTCAAATTTTATAGACCTCCGTTTCATTTACATCTTCATTTTCATCAAGAATTAAATGAAACGGATAAAAGTAATATGCCAATAAGGTTATTATTATTTTGATTCCTTTTTAGCGTTACACTCAGAACATTCAGAGTCATGTAAAGAAATAATACCACCACAATAAATACAAGTCCATTTTTTTAATTCTTCTTCCATCAAAGTGCTTATTCCATACTCTTTAGCTAAAAGACTATTTTTTATAAGGCTTTCTTTGTACCTTTTATTGTAGCTCTTTTCCAAGTTTTTGACCAATTTACATGGAAATTTTTCACACTCAAAACAATATGTAATATTTTCTACCTTTGCACACTCTTTTATCTTACACTTTCTGCAATGTTCTGGTTTCCCCAAGTCTCCTGCATAACATCCCTGACAAGGTTTCTTTGAATAACAATGTTTATAACAGACTTTACAATTCATACCACAAGGGGCAAGCATAATATCTTCAATCTTATTGGGCATTTTCATAATACATTATTCCTTTCTATAATATTCTTAATTCTTTAATAACCTTAACTCTTGAATAATCTTAACTCTTGGAATCATGAAGTTTTTGAGCAACATCATTATAAAAATCATTTTAATAAGATACTTTCACCTACCATACCTTTTTATAATCAAATTATCTATCTACCTTAATCATATATCTACCTTTTGTAATTAAATTAGCTATCCATCTTAATCATATAATAAACATATAATATAAGTATATCAAGCAATTATATTTGATTATATACTAAAAAGTAGACTTCTTTTTTTATCTAAAGTCATATACAGCAAAAACCACACAATACAATGTACAACTAAAATTACAACTTCTTTTATAACAGTAATGTTTCCCTCAATGATTTCTATAATTCCTTTAAATGTTGCTATTGATGGCATTATATAGCATAAATTTCCTATTCCTCTAATATCAAACCCTAAAAGGTGTATCAGTAATGGAGTTCCTATAAATAAAATCATTATTAACTTAATATAAATAATCCCCACCATAAGACCTTCTGATAATTTACCAATAAATAAACCTATTAGTGATGATATAAATGTAGAAAATATGATAAGTAACAACATCATTACCATATCTAATATTGAAATCC
>NZ_JAGWCS010000023.1:0-44296 GCF_020657705.1 Clostridioides sp. ZZV15-6598
TGTACAAATAACATATAAAATTTAATAAGTTAAAAAAATGAAAGATATAAATTATCATTTTAGTGTTTTATTTAGTTAAATTAAATTATTTAAATGAAATACATCTCATTTAAGTAAAAAATTTTAATAATAGTAAAAAAAATAATGTATTTGTTAAAAAATAAATTGACGAAATATTCAGAAAAAAACTTCTTGACCTAGAGCAATAAAGTAAATAAAATCTAAAGTGTAGAGATTAAATCTATAAAATTATTTTAAGTATAGGTTAAAAGATATAGATAATGCATTTAAGATTTATAAAAAATATGAGGATGCATAATTATTTAGGGAGGTTTTTGGTATGGATAAAAAAGAAAAGATTGTAGAAGCAGTGAATGTTGAAGTATGTAGTCCTGAGATTGTCAATAGTGTTGAAACATTAAAGATAAGGCTAGAAGAAATAAGATTAGCACAAAAAGAATTTGCAACATTTACACAAGAACAAGTAGATAAAATTTTCTTAGCAGCTTCAACAGCGGCAAATCAACAGAGAATTCCTCTAGCAAAAATGGCAGTTGAAGAGACTGGTATGGGTATTGTTGAAGATAAAGTTATAAAAAACCATTTTGCTTCAGAATATATATACAACGCTTATAAAAATACTAAAACTTGTGGTGTAATAGAAAAAGATGAGGCATTTGGATTTACGAAAATTGCTGAACCAGTAGGTGTATTATCAGCAGTTATACCAACAACTAACCCTACATCAACTGCGATATTCAAGTCACTAATAGCCCTAAAAACTAGAAATGGTATAATTTTCTCTCCTCATCCAAGAGCTAAAAACTGTACTATAGAAGCGGCTAGAGTTGTACATGACGCAGCAGTTAAGGCAGGAGCACCAAAAGGTCTTATAGGTTGGGTAGATGTGCCTTCAATTGAATTGACTAATGTTGTTATGGCAGAAGCAGACCTTATATTAGCTACTGGTGGACCTGGAATGGTTAAATCTGCATATTCTTCAGGTAAACCAGCTGTTGGAGTTGGACCTGGAAATGTACCAGCAATAATAGATGAGAGTGCAGATATAAAAATGGCTGTAAGTTCAATATTAGTATCAAAATCATTTGATAATGGTATGATATGTGCTTCTGAGCAAGCAGTAATAGTACCAGAAAAAATATATGAAGAAGTTAAAAAAGAATTTAAATATCGTGGAGCACATTTCTTAAATAAAGAAGAAACAGAAAAGGTAGGTAAAGTAGTAATAATTGATGGAACTTTAAATGCAAAAATAGTTGGACAACCAGCCCATGTAATAGCTAAAATGGCAGATGTAGAAGTGCCAAAAACAGTTAGGATAATAATTGGCGAAGTTGAATCTGTTGAAGTAGAGGAACCTTTTGCACATGAAAAACTTTCTCCTGTCCTTGCAATGTACAAGTCTAAGAGTTTTGAAGATGCAGTTGCTAAGGCCGAAAAATTAGTTGCTGATGGTGGGTATGGTCATACTTCATCATTGTATGCAGACTCTATAAATCATCCAGATAGAGTAGAGAAGTTTGTAAATGCTATGAAGACTTGTAGAGTATTAGTTAATACTCCATCATCACAAGGTGGTATAGGTGATTTATATAACTTTAAATTAGCTCCATCTCTTACACTTGGTTGCGGTTCTTGGGGTGGAAACTCAGTATCAGAAAACGTAGGAGTTAAGCATTTACTTAATATCAAGACAGTAGCTGAAAGGAGAGAGAATATGCTTTGGTTTAGAGCCCCAGAAAAAGTTTATTTCAAAAAAGGATGTTTAGGTGTAGCAGCAAGAGAATTTAAAGATGTTATGGACAAAAAGAAAGCTTTTATAGTAACAGACTCTTTCCTTTACAATAATGGTTATACTAAAAAACTAACTGATTTATTAGATGAAATGGGCATTAAGCACACTACATTCTTTGATGTTGCTCCAGACCCAACACTAGCTTGTGCAAGAGAAGGGGCTAAGGCTATGGCTGATTTCCAACCAGATTTAATAATATCTGTAGGTGGAGGTAGTGCAATGGATGCTGGTAAGATAATGTGGGTAATGTATGAGCATCCAGAAATAGATTTCCAAGATTTAGCAATGAGATTTATGGATATAAGAAAAAGAGTATATGCATTCCCTAAGATGGGTGAAAAAGCATACTTTGCAGCTATTCCGACTTCAGCAGGAACTGGTTCAGAAGTAACTCCATTTGCAGTTATAACTGACCAAGATTCAGGCGTAAAATATCCATTAGCAGATTATGAATTAATGCCAAATATGGCTATAATTGATGCAGATATGATGATGGAAATGCCACCAAGATTAACAGCAGCATCAGGTGTTGATGCCTTAACACATGCACTAGAAGCATATGTATCTATGTTAAGAACTGAACCAGCTGATGGACTAGCGCTTCAAGCAGGTAAAATAATATTTGAGTATTTACCTCGTGCATATAAAAATGGAAAGACTGATAAAGTAGCAAGAGAAAAAATGGCAATGGCATCTACTATGGCTGGTATGGCTTTCGCGAATGCTTTCTTAGGAATTTGCCACTCTATGGCACATAAACTTGGTGCATTCCACCATGTTCAACACGGTGTTGCAAATGCATTATTAATAAATGAAGTAATTAAGTTCAATTGTGCAGAGGCTCCAAATAAGATGGGTGCATTTTCACAATACAGACACCCTGATTGTATACAAAGATATGCTGAATTTGCTTCTTTTGCAGGAATTAAGGGGAATACAGACCAAGAAAAAGTGGATAATCTTATAAAAGCAATAGATGAATTAAAGGCAAGAGTGGGTCTTCCTAAGACTATAAAAGAGGCAGGAGTAGATGAAGCTAAATTCTTAGAAGGATTGGATGCTATGGTTGAACAAGCATTTGATGACCAATGTACAGGTGCTAATCCTAGATATCCATTAATGAGTGAATTAAAAGAGATATATTTAAAAGTTTATTATGGTAAATAATATTCATTTTAGAATATTAATTATATTGGACTTGAATATAAGTTATTAAACTTGTATATGAATTATTAGATTTGCATATAAATAGAACTTTATTAGGACCATATAAATAATTTGCTAATAATAGATTATAACTTAAAACCTAAATAAAAATGATAAAAGGCAAGAAAATTCATATTGATTTTGAATATGTATATTTAATCAATTAACTTTAAAATTAGTCACAAAATTTTTTTATTACATATAATTTTAAAGTAAAATATATAAAAAACTTTATGAAAAAATTATAAAAATATTCAGAAAATTCTATTGACTAATCCTTTTATCATGATATAATAGGTATAGAAAACAAAAAAAACTGGGGCCTATTAAGGCCCCCTTATTACTTTTTGATAGATTTATTTAGAATAACTTTCTCATTTTGATTTTTTATATTTATTATAGAGTCAGTATAATCTACTTCAAAGTTAGCAAAAGCAGAAAATAAATCTATATCTCTTAACAAATGAATTGTCATGTAATGATTGTTTTTATTCAACCTTAAAATTAATGCTCTTACAAATGGGAATTGGATTCTAGAATTAAATAAGTTAGAACCATCAGTATCTATATCTAAACTACGATAATTAATATCTATAAATATATCTACATCATCATTTTCCTCTCTTATTATTCGATAGTCAAAATCCAAATCTAAGTTTAAATTACCTAAAACTAATAACATTTAAATCCTCTTTTCTATAAATAGTTTTTGAGTGTTAGTTTAACTAAGCTCTCCATCTATTATAGATATAATTCTGTCTGCTTTTCTAGTAATATTTTTATTGTGTGCTACAAATGTATTTTATAAATTACTTAGTTATAGTATAAGATGTAGCATTTTAAAGATTACTTAAGATACTAGGGTCTTTAATCTTATTATCTTCAGCAAGTAATAATATCTTAGACATAATCTCAGCAGTCTTAGGGTCTTCGTCAGCAAATGGAAGGAATATCTTACCTCTACTTTGAGAATGTACAGGAAGTATATTTAAAGCACCCATTCCTTTTTTATGTACAATACCAGAGCCCATGTGTACAGAATAATCACCTAAATTACCTGCTATAAGAGCATGAGAGCCTTCAAAATTGACATTCTTAATCTTTAATAGCAATAGTAGCTCTTTAGCAATAGCTATACGCATCTCCACAGTAGAGTGGCTTGTCTCAGGGTCAACACCACCAGCATGAGCTACACTTACAACAAGGTCTATATCACGCATAACTTCAGAGAAAAGAATTGGTGGTATAGAAGTTAATTCTAAGCTTTTATAAGTCTTTCTATTAAAGAATTCTACTGTTTCAATAGTTGGAGGTTCAATGTCTGCTGGTGAAAACCAATCTGCAAGTGCAAACATCTTTGCTACTATATTTTCTTTATAGAATACTTTTTGTAAACCTTCCTCATAGTCAACAGTCCAAAGTTGATTTCTAAGAAGTGCTACAGTTTTCTTTGGCTGTATTTGATGACCAGCATATCTGCGAGATATAGTCTTTTCAGACAACTCATCAGCATTTATTCTATAATATTCACGGAATACTTGCTTAAATGGTTGAACAATTTGCTTATCAAATAAGTCATGTTGGAATTCACTCCATTTACCAGATTCAAACAGGTGAACTGGATGTGCAAGTTTTAATTTATTTTTTGCAGTTAATCTATAAGATTCACCAGTTGTATCACAAATAAAGAACTTAGACTTATCATTATAGATATATCCAATAGTATCATCACATACCCAAACTAGATTTTTAACTAAAGGACAAATAACTGGGTTTTTATAAATATTGGAGATTTCCTTAACTGTAAAGACTGTTTCATTTTTCATAGCTTGCTCTAAACTTTGTTTTGCACGAGAATATTGGCTTTTTAAATCTTTTTGTACTGATTTAAGCTCAAGTACATATGGATGTTTTGCAAGAGCTTTTGGTACACTTTTTAAAGCCTTATCGCCTTTTTGGACTTTTATAGATGTTTTTCCTTTTTCATCAACATCTATCCAAAGTGAAGTTCCATCAATATCTTTTGGTTTAAATATATGAGCAACCTCATTTAGTTTTTCCGTTTCAAGAGCCCACATCATACGATTGATATCTTCAAAACCAGCACTCCTTGCTAAGTTTTCCATTGCTATTGCACAAGCTTTTGATTCACTTTCACGACGCTGTGCACCAAATTGTTTGCTTTCTTTAGCAAACTTTTGAATAAATTCATAACGGAAAGTTGCTTCTTTAAGGTCACCTTTTTTCATAGGAAGTAAAGAGAAACTTCTCAATTTATCTTGATTTCTATTTGTTTCAATTTCTTTCATCAGCATGTCTTTATCAAGCTTTCCAAGTGTAGCATCAGCATAAAGTTGTGCACGTCTGTGAGAGTTTCCACCACTAGTTATGTATTTAGCTGATTTGTAAAGGATATTGAATCTTTCTTCTCCAATAGTTTTGTATGAATCCAAAAACCAATCCACATCAAATGCCCCATCCATGAAACTCTGTGGAGATATAGGAGAGAATAAAGCAACCTCTGATTCTTTTTGAGCAGAGAAGCCTTCATTTATATGTGCATGGAAATACCAAATTGTACTCTTTAGACCCTTCCAGTTTAAATATTTTTCAATTATGTTTACCCATTGAGGAGCATACATAGCAGCTTCTATTAATCTTAATTCAGTAATATCAGTAGTTTTAAGTAAATTTTTTAATTCCTTAGAATTATCTTCTTTAGTAGGATAACAATTTTTAAGTAGAGAACTCAAAACATCTTTTTTTGAATAGTTACTACCATATGAATATCCTCTCTGGAAAGTTTCTTTACCAAGAGCAACTAAGATATTTACAAAATAATTCATACCTTCAAAATGTTGTATATTATCAGCTAGATGAGAAACTTCTGTTGGCATATCACCTCTACGTGATTCAATTTCTATAATCCTATTTGTAACAGTTTTTATATTGTTTTCAAGCCATGGATGTTTTTCTAATGTATCACCACTCCATCTAGGATTTGTTAAAATTCTTATTATATTTGTTGCATTGTATCCAGTTACAATTTCTCGATTGATTTGTTCCTCAGTCATTAATCCCAATTCATATGCACGAGCAAATATGTCTATATTAGTATAAAATGGGAATTTATATTCTAAAAGTTGATAATTTGCAAATGTAGTATAGAAGAACTTAGTAAAAGAAATATCATCATAAATAAATGAATGTGCTTTTCCAAGCCAATAGTTCAAAATTGGGGCATCTAAAGCAGGGCAGTATTCATTTTGTCTATAGTAGTTTTTAGTAAATTCGACTCTTTGTTTTTTACATTGTTCAGTAGTCAATAGATTTCTTAGTTTGTAATATGTATCTAAACAGTATTCAAAAGTTTCTTTCTGGTCAAATTCATTTAGTAATACTGAAAGTATTCTTCTTGTAAGAACATCAAATTTTAATTTATCTAATTTTGAATATAACTTCTTTTGTTTTTTTTCATCAAGGACATTTGAATATATAGATGAAAACCAACTTTTTTCTATTTCATGATAAGCACATGGGCGTATACTATAAAATAAAATATCAAGGATTGTTTTATAATCTAAATTGAGTTTCTTGCTAGTTTCTCTCCAAAGCTCAGCTAATGGATAATTATCAATAGTATCCTTATTATTTCCAGTTATACGTTTAATAGGAGTTAGGTTATATGTAGAGTAACCTAAAAGTATTTTATCCATATTACCTGACCATCTCTCAACTTCATACTCATAATCTGCATTTTCAATAATAAGTTCATCAAATTTTTCATATACTTTTAATATTTTATTTATATCTACATCAAGAATCTTCTTAGCTTCTTTTTTAGTTGATATAGAAACAGAATCTTCATTAGAAGATAAGCTTAAATTGGAAATAATCTTATTAAGTTTTGATGGATTATAGGAATCGTATTTAAAATCAAATTGTTCAGGAATTTGAACCTTATTTTCAGGATTGTATATGCCAAATCCATTTTCTTTACAATAATCATTTTTTGCTTTACCTAATAAATTATCAATTAATATCTGAACTTGAGATGTATTCTTTTTAGACTTATCAACACTTTCTACTAATAAAATAAGTTTATTATATAGCTCTTGTCTATCAGCATTGTCTTTTAATAAGTTTACAATTTCAAGCCCTCCAAGACATTTTTGAGAATTTGAAGATTTTATTAAAGAAGAAGCAATATTTTCTAGTTTTAAATCATCTTGTTCAAGTAAAATCTTTATTACTGTTTGTCTGATGGAGCTTGTTTTTAAAGCAAGTAAGTTGTTTATTTTGTCTAATTCTACATCTGATAAGTCAAGTCTTTTAAGTAAACTTAATACAATTTCTCTATTGGAAACACTCTTATCGCTCAAGCATTCTAATAAGAAACTACGTTGTTTGTCTGTTTTTGGCTCATTTATAAAATTAGCTATAAGTGAAGCTCTTAAATCCGAACTCATAAGATGACAGTTGTCCATTAGAACATCCATAAATTGAGTATTCATATCATATGCTGTTAATGTCATCATGCATCTAAGTATATTGTGAGAAGAAATTTCAACCCAAGACCATGGGAATACACTTCCAGAAAATTCCTTAGTTTTTGAATTTAAAAGTTCTAAAGTATGTTTTAGGTTTTCAAATTGTTCCTTTCTAGCATCAAAGTCTTTATCAATAGGAGAATCTGATAAGTCAAAATCAACTTTTTTGTTTTGCCAATTATAGTAGTAACCAACAGAACTTTCTACATAAAAGTTTCTAATTACCCATGCAAGTATCTCTAAATCGTCGCCTTTAATATTTTTAGATGCGACAGAGTGCTTAAAATATGTACTTTCTGTATTTGATAAGAAGTAAAGTGCCACAAGTTTTTTGTACTTTTCATCATGTGAAAGTAATTTTTCAATAAGAGAGTAGGAATCATAGATATTGTAAGTTGCAGTTGCCCATAAAGCAAAATAAATTTCAAGGTTGTCATTACTGTTAATTGACTTCATACGAAACTCTTCATCAGTCAATGATTTATATGAAAGTTCTAAGCACTTACGAATTATTCCAGGTTTTTGGTCTGAAAAGCCAAGTCCTGTCCATGTATCCAAGGCTCTTATAACAGAACTAAATCTTTCTAAATTGTTATCTAGGATAGTTTTTAACATATAGACAGATGCAGGAATTGTACCTTCATCTAGACTTTCTACAATTTGTTGCCTAAGGCCTTCTTGTTGTTTAGCTGCTAGAAGAAGTTTAGAAAGCATTTCATAGCACTTTTCACTATGGCTTTTCATAATACCAATTATCATTTGTCTAGTAAGTAGGGCAGTCTGATTTTCTCCAAAAATTACTTCTTCTAAAGCATTGATTACATCATTATTTCCTTTATCTATTTCTAGTGCGATTTTATCGCTCATTATATAGTCATATTGAAGAACTTTATTTGGAAGTGTAAGATAATCTAAGGCAGAAAAATCATAATATATCAAACTAACATAATGTGAAATAAGCCTAATTATACTTCTAAAATAATCTTTAAGTCTATTTGAGCGATATCCTTTACGATAGTATCCTCCTGAATATGTATAATCCATTTTTCTTTTAATTAATTGGCAAAGTTCTTCTACTTGCTCAGGAGTAAACATTAATTCTAAAGCATTTTTTAAAGGGCCAGAGAGTAAAGTATCTACACTTTCAATTTCGTAGTAATAACAATTGTAGTATTTTTTTATCATATTTAAGAACTTATTTTCATCTTTTACATCATAATAGTATGATTCTTCTTTTACACAATCCCAAAGAGCTTTAGCTAAATCGTAATATGGTTTTGAAGACGATTTAGTAAAGTTTTGCTTGAAATCTTCAATTATTTTAGGATTTTTTTCTACTCTAGTACGTTCTGACATTTATGTACCTCCAATTTATTTATTTTAAAACATTCTTCCAGCAAGTAGAGTAAGTCTTATAAAAGTGAATATATCACTATCTTTTAAATTTATAGGAGAATTGAGTTCTTCAATGACATCTTCGTTTATAAGAACTTTATAGATTCCATCTTCAAATGCTTGTAGTGCAACTTCTATGGCTTTTTCTACAGATTGTTTGTTTTCATTGTAGATAGAGCCAAATCCAACTTTTCCAATGGAAGCTTGAGACTCAATCTCTTCACTAGTTAAAAAGCTTATTATTGATTTTTCTGGGGTCTTTTCATTATATTCAAGAACATTTTTAGATACAATTTCAGAGATAGCCTCTTTTAGGCAATTGATGTTGTCAGATAAATCAAAGGGGGTAAGTTCTAGCATAGGTCTACGTTTGCCAACAGCTTTAACTCTAAAATAAATTTGCATAAAATCACCTCGCAAAATATTAAGTATTGAGAAACTTAAAAAATTTATCTATTTGTTATATTATATCATTTTGTGAATTATTAGTGTAAATTATGGAATTATTTTACAAAAAATAGAAAAAAAGCTATCTTAAAGTCTAAAAAAGAGATAAAAGATAACTTTTGATTATGAAAATATATAATAACAACTACAGATAGTTATTAAAATTTAATTTAGATGATTCGTTTTAATAACTATCTTTTTTTATTTATGAATTTTACGCCTAAATATTTTTTGATATCTTCTTCAGGTGAAAAGTCATCAATAAGTATTTCTTTGCCAGTATCTTCAAATACTACTAGAACTTCACAGTCACCTTGTAAGAAAAATTTTCTGACAGTGTCCTCTTTAACTTCTCTAACTTTTATTACATTCTTTTTTTCTTTCTCAAAGTCTTTTGTATAGTAACTTCCCATCATATTAATGATTTTTGTATATCTATTCATAAAATGCCTCCTCATGCGATTAAATTTAAAAAATATGTTATAATAATTGTTTGTATTAACTTAATAATTATAACAAGGAGTAATAATAATGACTAGTATAAAAAATAAAGATATTTTAAATTGTATAGATTATTCCACTAAAAATAAGCTCTTTAATAAACTAAATGATGTATATGAATCCTTACCAACTGGAAATTGTTCTGGTTGTGGTAATTGTTGTATGGAATCAGTAGGTATAAATTTAATTGAGTTTTTGAATATATTTTGTTATCTTGAAGATAGAGCGGATTTAAGAAGAAGATGTATAATTAAAATAGTAGACTATTATTTTGAAGAGTATTCTAAAAAAAATTCATGTCCATTCAAAGATGATGATAATAGGTGTTTAATATATGAAGTTAGACCACTAAATTGTAGATTATTTGGACATTGGAAAAAAGAAGACTATAACAAAAATCTAAATAATGTAACTAAAAAAAATAATGACTATAAAGAGTTGATGAAGAGACAACATGGATTTGAAATAAATGATGAAGTAGTGAACTATAGAATAGATTATTGTGAAAGCTTTATTCCAGGCAAAGGTTATTTGAGCAAATATGAGAGATTAAGCTTTCTTGATGAACTTATGATACTAGATTCAAAACTCTATTCTAATAGCATTATAGATATAGATTTTAAGGATAGAGGGATAGTTGAATATTTTATAGAATCGCTATTTTACAGAGATTTAGCATATAATGTAAAAATAAGGATATCTAAAGAACCTAAAATAAAGAAAAGAACTATTAATAGAATAAAAAGGCTTATTCTACTAGAGTCTTATATTAAATAAATAATAACTTGTAGTATAAATATTGTCAAAATGAGGTGAAGATGGTGAATCTAACAAAAGTAAAAGGAAATACTTTTTTTATAAAAGGTGGTACAAATACAGGAATATATGTGTTTGAAGATAATACAGCACTTATGATAGACCCAGGATTATGTGGTTCAAGGCCTAGAAGAGTAACCAAAGTATTGGATGAAAATAAAATACAAGTTAGATATATTATAAATACTCATGGTCATGATGACCACTATGGGGCATGCAATCAATTTAAAGAACATTATAAAGATGTGTGCGTAATGTCATCAAAATACGATAAGTTATATATAGAAAACCCAGAATTATTTTCAAAGTATATTGTTGGGGGGAAAAGCAATATATTTATGGATAATATTTTAAAAAGTAAAATGCTAGATGATATAGAAATAGATAAAACTATAGATGCAGGTAGACTGGAATTAAATAATGAAATGTTTGATATAATTGAATTTCAGGGACATACACCTGGAAGTATAGCTGTTTTAACTAAAGATAAGGTGATTTTTGTGGGAGACCTTTTGATAGGAGATGAAATTCTATCAAAATACGATTTCTTATTTTTATATGATATACAAGAACAAATGAACTCATTAGAAAAGTTAAAAGGTATAGATTTTGAGTATTTGGTTTTGGGTCATGGAAAACAAGTGATATCAAAAGAAGAAGCTTATAAATTAATAGAAAAGCATTTGAATGCTTTAGAGAAATATTTATACCAAATAAGACAGTTACTTGAAAAACCAAAATCTTTAGAAATTTTATTAAAAAATATTATAAATAACAATAATTTAAGCAATAATTATAAAGAGTATCATTTTTTTAAATCTTCATTGATATCTGTCATAAGTTACCTAATTGATTTAGACGAAATAGGGTATATCTTAGAGGATGGAGAATTGCTTTACTATACAAAAACAAAATAAATTATGATAAAATAAAGAAGGTCATAAAAAACAAATAAAGGGTGAGCAATATGGAATACGAAAAATGGAATGAAATACTAGCACCTTATGAACATGCAGTAGAAGAATTGAAAATAAAATTTAAAAATATAAGAAAAGAATATTTAGCAAAAGGCGAATATTCTCCCATAGAATTTGTCACAGGAAGGACAAAAAAAATATCTTCCATAATATCTAAGTTAAAAAGGCTAAATGCAAAAGATATAGAAACTGAAATTGATGATATTGCTGGTATAAGAATAATGTGCCAGTTTGTTGAAGATATATATTCTATAGTTGATTTGATAAAAGTAAGAAACGATATGACTATAATAGGAGAAAAAGATTATATTACAAATTACAAAGATAGTGGTTATAGAAGCTATCATGTTATAATAAAATATCCTATAAACTCAATTGCGGGCTCAAAAGAAATTATATGTGAAATACAAATAAGAACTCTTGCAATGAATTTCTGGGCTACAATAGAACATTCATTAAAATATAAATATGACCATTACATACCTGAGACTCTAGCAGAAAGACTTAGAAGAGCATCTGATGCTGCGTTTCTCTTAGACCAAGAAATGAGTGAAATAAGAGAGGATATAATGAAAGCTCAGGCTATGTATCAAATGAAGTCTATAGCGATTAGAGACACTCTAAATAGAATACAAGAGTTATATGACTTAGGTGATACACATAAAGCTATGCAGTATCAAAGAAAGTTGGATAGAACTGAAACAGACAAAAACATAACCGAAATTTTAGAATTAAAACAAGAAATAGATATGTTATTAGAGCAATATAAGAATACTAAGGTAGATGATAGAGTGGTTCAATAAGGCTGCTTATAGAAAATTTACTAAATATTAATGGGGCTGCCTCTTAATGGAAAATAATTTCTAAGAAGAGACAGCCTATTTAGTTTAATCAAGGAAGGAATGATGTTATGAGTTTATATGCAATAGGCGATTTACATTTTTCAACATCAGTAAATAAGCCAATGAATATCTTTGGTAGTAATTGGGATGGTCATGAAAAAAAGATTATAGATAATTGGAAAGAGGTCGTTACAGAAGAAGATGTAGTATTAGTATTAGGAGATACATCTTGGGGAATTAATTTATCAGAAGCTAAAAAAGACTTAGACATAATAAATGAGCTTCCAGGTAAAAAAATACTTATAAAGGGAAATCATGACTATTGGTGGACAACAGTTACAAGTTTGAATAAGCTATATGAAAATATGAGTTTTATTCAAACAAATTTCTATGAATATAGAGATTATGCAATTTGTGGAGGCAGAGGTTGGATATGTCCTAATGATGTTAAATTTGATGAGACTGATGAAAAAGTTTATAAAAGAGAAGAAAATAGATTAAGATTGTCATTAGAGTCTGCTCGTAAAAAAGGTCATTCTAAAATAATAGTAATCACTCATTATCCACCTACAAATGATAGATTAGAGGAGTCTTTATTTACAAAATTATTTGAAGAATATAATGTTGAAAAGGTGATTTATGGTCACTTACATGGTAAAGAGTCTTTTAAAATGGGTCTAAAAGGGATTCGAAATGGAGTTGAATATATATTAGCATCTTGTGATTATACAGAATTTAATTTAATAAAAGTTCACGATTAAAAAACATAAATTGGTAAATACTATAAGATACATGATTAAAAATAAATATTTGAGGGATTTCGGTTTTGAGAAAGGAGACACGATTTATGAGGTGGATATTAGTTTTTATATTTTTATATCTTATTCCTTTGATAGTGATATTCAGAAATTACAAGAATTTTAAGAGGTCTTGTATCTACAGTAGTATTTATGTAGTATTAGCTACAACAATAATGATAAGTAACATCTATATGAGTGGGCTTAATAAGATAAAAGAATCTATGTATTATCATAATTATATTTCTGATGAGACGTATGATGAGAAATATGTATCAAATTTTAATGAAAAAGAAGATAATGATTTAAAACAAGATAAAAAAAATAGCAAAGAATCAAACAACAAAAAAGTAGATAATAAACAAGATAAAAATACACAAAGTACAGAAAATAATAACGAAGAAAATAATAAAAATGTAACAAAAGATAATGATTTAGAAAGAAATACTTCGACAAATAGTGAATCAGAAAAACAAGGAAATACTGAAGAAAACAATGATAATTATACAAGTAAAGAAAATGATAGTGAAGATATTAAAAAAATAGACCTAGAAAGTATAGGAATTTTCAAGAAAGAAATTTATAATATAGAAAGAGTAGCTTTAGTACCAATGAGAGAATGTATACCTTATACTAAGGATATTGCAAAAAATATAACTAAATTATCTAGTATAAAAAAAGATGTTACAAATGCTAGAAATAAATGTAAAGAAGTTATAGAAGAATATGAGAATATGCAAATCCCAGAACTTTCTAAGGATGAATATACAAAGGTATTAAGTAGTGCTAGAGATGATGTAAAAAAGGCGTATGAACTTAGACAAAAGTCCATGGATAGTGCCTTAAAATTAATAAATACTAAAAGTCCTAAATATATAGGCAAGATAACTGAGTATCTTGATTTATCAGATAAGCAGATAGAAAGTTTTAAAAATAGATTGAATGATTTAAATGAAGAAATAGATGGGTCAAATACCATTGATTAATAAGAGTTAAAGAGATATGTTAAAAGGGAGATTAGGATGAATAAGCAGAGTATAGGAAAACTAAATATGTTTTTTATGGGGATTACTCAGAGAAACCTTGAAAATGAAGATTTTTTTATTGAATTAGAAGTAGTTTTTAAATCAGGAAGAAAAGAATTTAAAGGAATTGCAATAGAAGAAGAAGGTAAGTATAAATTTAATTTTAAAGGTAAGTCAGAGTTATATACATTTAGTGAATTGTTAAAAAATATATCTAGAGAAGCAGAAAATTATGAAGGGCTAGTATTTAGATATATTGAAAGAGGTACTATTGTCGTAATAGAAGGAGACAATAAAAAGGTAAATGTAAAGTATCTAGATAATAAAGAAGAAGTACCAAAAATAGATGAATTTACAGCATCTCAAATAAAAAACAGAGAGTACTATGTAAAAGTAGGACAAGCAAATGCACTTTTAAAAGAAATTGGAGTACTTACAAAAGATGGTAAAATAAAAAATGATAAAATAAGAAAGTATAATCAAATAGACCACTTTGTTGAGCTTATAGATAATATTTTAAAAGAAATAAAAGACAAAGACTGTATAACAATATTGGATTGTGCTTGTGGTAAATCATATCTAAGTTTTGTACTAAACTTCTATATAAAAGAAGTATTAAAGAAAAACTGTTATTTTATAGGAATAGATTATTCAGATGTAGTTATAGAAGCATCAAAGAAGATGGCTAAAAACTTAGGCTATAAAAATATGTTATTTATAAAAGAGGATTTAACTAATTATACACCTAATAGAGATGTTGACCTTGTAATAAGCTTACATGCTTGTGATACAGCAACAGATATGGCCATAGGACTAGGAATTAGAGCAAAATCAGAAGCTATAGTAGTAGTACCATGCTGTCATAAGGAGTTATTAGGACAATATAAATATGAAGCTATGGAACCAATATTAAAACATGGAGTATTTAAAGCTAGATTTGCAGATTTAATAACTGATGGTTTAAGAACATTATTGTTAGAAGGAAATGGATACGATACTTCTGTGGTAGAATACATATCCCCATTAGATACACCAAAAAATTTAATGATAAGAGCAATAAAAACTAAAACAAATAATGAAAAAGCATTAAATGAATATAGAGAGCTAAAAACACAATTTGGAGTAGAACCAACTTTAGAAAAACTTATATATTAGTTGAAAATGTAAAATTTACAAAAAGCTTGCTTAAATATGCAAGCTTTTTGGTATTATATAGGTATAGTCATATATATGATTTTGATTTATAATTAAAGCTGTGCTATAATATTTGATTAATAAAATCAATAAATGTTACATGGAGGTAAAAATGAACAAATTAAATATATGTATTGATATAGATGGAACAATAACTAGTCCCTATCATTTTCTTCCATATCTAAATGATATCTTCAATAAAAACATTACAGAGTCAGAGTGTATAACTCACAATTGGGAAGAATTATATGGTTCAGGAATAAGGGATGTATATGCAGAATTTAATGATAAGTATGTACATTCATATGATGAAGCAGAAATTGTAGAAGGAGCTATTGAGGTAATAGATGAATTATCTAAGGGGCATAATTTAGCTTTTGTAACAGCTAGACATGAGTGTTTAACTGATGTAACTAAAAACTGGTTAATTAGACAAGGAATTTTAGATATAGATGTTTACTTATTAGGAAGTGATTATAAAGTTGAAAAGGCAAGAGAACTAAGTTGTGATATATTTATAGAAGATAACCCTTTAAACTCAGTCCAATTGGCTGATGCAGGTGTTAAAGTAATACTTTTAGATACTAACTATAATAAAGATATTGAACATCAAAATATAATTAGAGTTAATAACTGGATAGATATTAAAAAGATTATAGAACAAAGTAATTAAAAGACTTATAAATTGAAAGGGGGAGCATATGATAGATTTAAAACTAGAAAACAGAAAAGGAAAAATTCATGTAAAGAGTAGTGAAGTAAAAGATATTTTAGAATTACGTCCAGACTTTGAATATGTACAAGATATATCAAATACTATAAATCAGGAGAATATATTGGTTTTTGATTGTCAATTAACAGGAAATTCTTTTGATATGGATGATTTAGATATAGAAGAAATATTAGAAGAATTGGGTGAAGAACTAGATGAGTCTTATTTCAATGTCTTATTTGAAGATGTAAGGGCATATTTAAAAGATGCTACTGATGAAATAGAGGCAGATTTGCAAGAAAATTACTTATTTGATAATTTAAGATGCTATTTTGATATATATAATATAAACCAAGAATTTACTGATTTCAAGTTTGTATTTTTAGTTTCTTTTAAGGATATAAAAATATCTTCATTAGCTAATCTAGCTAAGATTGTTTCCAAAAGACAACTGATAGGAGCATCTAAGTTTTATAGTTAAAATATAATTTTATGATAACAAAAGCTAGTAGTCTTGTAAAAACATAGACTTCTAGCTTTTTTATTTACTTATTTTTAAAGAAAAAGTTAGAATAGTATTTACATTCTTAAAAAAGTATTATATATTAAACATAATGTACAGTATATTGACTAAAATATTTTAAAATAAGTTACTGTATTTAGATAAAGTACTTGAATCTACTTATTAAAGTAAACTAGAGGTGAATTTATGCATAATTTAAATGAAATAATTGCTGAGAACTTAAAAAAGATACGAAAAGAAAAACATCTTAGCCTAGATAAAATTTCTCAACTTAGTGGGGTAAGTAAGAGTATGTTGTCTCAAATTGAAAAATGCGAAGTGAATCCAACTATATCTACTATCAAGAAAATAACGAATGGATTAAAAATATCATTTACATCATTGATGGAAAGACAAGAAAGTGATATAGAATTGGTTGATAAAAAGGATGTAGACCATTTTATTGAAGATGATGGAAAATATGTAAGTTATCCAATATTTCCATTTGATTCTAAGAGAAGATTTGAAATATTTATGATTGAGATAGAAGAAGGTGGAACATTGGATTCAAATGCTGAACTTTCAGGAACTCAAGAGTTTATTACAGTTTTTAGTGGTGAAATAACTATTAAAATAAATGGAGAGGATTATATTGTATCTAGTGGAAATTCTATAAGATTTAAAGCTGATGTATCACATATATATAGAAACTCAGGTAGAGGTGTAGCTAAAATAAGTATGGTAGTATATTATGTATAATAATTGAATGGAGCATATAGTGATATTTAGATGATTTTAAGTATGAGAGTATATAATATTTAAATAATAGGAGCGTGATTTATAGATGAATAACAAAAAAGCAGTTTTCTTCTTTTGTAATAATTTAGATAAAGACCCAGTGGCTAAGAATGTAATTAACTATTGTGAGGGAGTAATGGATTTAAAGCAGACTGAGATTATTGTTGATGGTAATTTTGTATTAGAATTTACAGATAAAAACAATAACTTATTCCAGTTTGTAAAAACAGAAAATGTAATAAGTCATGACTATAAATATTATCTGCCAATTTTAAATAAGTATTTCAAAGATTTTGATTTTGCAGGAGTTGTAAATTGGCATGAAGGAGAGAATGCTCCAGTAAATATTCTAACAGCTCATACTATTGGGGATGTACCAACAGGTGAGTTTGGAAATTCAAATCCAAAATACTTTAGAAACTTAATTAATGCAATTGAAGATATAAAAAATGAAAACTCTCTTGATGAATTCACTACATTAACAGAAGCAACTCACTGGTCTGGAACGACCTATGGAGAAGTAGCTGAATTAATTACAGAATATTCTGTACCTATGTTAGATATTGAGATAGGAAGTGATAGTAATAGTTTTAATAATAAGACAGCAATACAAGTGTTGGCTAAATCTCTAATTAAAGTATTTGATAATGATGAGCCTATAAAAACCTTACTGTGTGTAGGAGGAGTTCACTTTGAAAATTCTTTTGCGGACATTATAAAAAATAGAGAATACAATATATCAATTGGGCATGTATTACCAAATCAATGGATTGTAAGTGGAATGTATGATAATGAGGATGGATTTGAAAAATTAGAAAAGTGTGTAGACAGTATTGATGGTGGAATTGATGGTATAGTTTTTCATGATAAGTTAAAGGGTACTTATAAAGAGCAATGTCGTAAGCTAGGGGAAAAGCTTAAGGTACCTGTATTTAAACATAAGATATTGAAAAACGCAAAAGATTTACCTATATGGTAGATTTGATTTATAATAATGAGATTTAGTAAGTATATTCAGTAAGTCAGATTAATTTTTAAGTGAGGTCAAAAATGATAATATCTTATTTTGCACTATTAATTAGAGTGGTGCTATTAGCCTTTGAAAGAGTAGTTGTAAGATTATTAGGTGATGAAGAAGGTGATATTTATAAAAATATAGCTTCATCATTTTTATTTTTCTTTATAGGTGGAGTATGTTTACTACCATTCAGTATAACAAGTAAAGTTGGAGATTGGTCTTTTTTACTACCATGCTATATAAGTAGCTTAGTTTATTCAATTGGGTCAGTAGCATATGTAACATCTCTAGCAACTGGTGAAGTTTCACTTGTAACTCCAATAAACAGTTTAAACTCACTATTTCTATTGCTTTTATCAGTTGTATTTTTAGGTGAAAGTTTTAGTTTAGCAAAAGTTGCAGGAATTATAATTATGATTGGCGGAGTATTTATATTAAAAAATGTAAGTTCTTTATTAAAAAATGCATCTGCCATTTTAAATAATCTACCATGTAGATTGATGTTTTTGTACATATTTTTTCAATCAGTAGGACGGGTACTAGATAAGGCATTTTATGTTCAAGTATCTCCTATACTATATTCAACGATACTTTACTTTTTCGTCGGATTAAATCTATTTGTTTTTTTAGTATTTAAAAAGAAACAAAAAGTAATTTATGAAATTTTTAGTAATAAAAAAGGGCTTTCAATTTTAAGTGGTGCTATTAATGGGTATTCTTATCTAGCATTATTAATTGCTTTAAATAATTTAGAACTCAGTATAGCAGAACCATTTTCTCAAGTATCTATGATAATAACTTTAATACTTGCTCACTTTATATTTAAAGAAAATATTAAGGAAAAAATACCAGGTTCAATTTTGATATTAATCGGTGGATGGTTATTATTGCTTTAGTATAATTAATAAATGTATGCATATAAATTTTTATTTGTATAAATTCTATTAATATTTATCACAATGTTATAATAGTTTATTTTAGATGCTATAATTATGTTAAATAAATGTAAAGTAGAAATTATTTGATAAATAAAGAATTAAGGTGATGAAATCTATATGGTTATACAATCTATTGAAGACAGAAGATATAAATCATATCAAGTGAGAATTTTTATATTATGTTGGTTGGCATATGCTTTAATATATTTTGGAAGAGGAAATCTTGCTATTGCAGTGAATGATTTAGAAGTATATTTTAAATCAGATAAGTCTACTATTGGTATGCTAGGAAGTCTGTTTTTTTGGTCTTATGCACTGGGTCAATTAATAAGTTGTGCAATAAGTGATAAGATAAATAGTAGAATATATATTTTTGTAGGAGTATTTATTACAGGTCTATGTAATTTGTTGTTTTCATTTTCAAATAGCATGACTGTACTTATGATTTTATGGACCATAAATGGATTAAGCCAATCCATGCTATGGGGAAGTATTGTAAAAACATCAGCATATTGGTTTTCTCCAAATCAATATACTAAAGTTATGGTAGGTTTAAATACATCTATGGTTTTAGGATATGTAATGGCTTGGGGAGGCTGTGGAATTGTTTTAAAATATTTATCATGGAGAAGTGTTTTTCTTATACCAGGAACTATACTTATTATGTTTGCTATCTTGTGGGCTATATTTGGAAGAGAAAAACCGCGTGAAGCTGGGTTTGATATAGACTTAATAAATATAGATTATAAAAATAAAGAAAATAATCAAACAAAACTGAAAAGCAAAAATACAATAACTTATAAAACACTTTTTTTTACCTCAGGACTTTTGTTGGTAGTAATAGCTTGTATAGCACAAGGTATGGTTAAAGAGGGTATAGGAGTATGGGCTCCAGCTATGTTAACAGAGCTTTATAAAGTGGATATGTCTTCTGCTACATCATATGTATTACTTATACCAATCATGAATTTAGTTGGAATCTTATTATCAGGGAGACTTAATAGTAAGCTCAGAGGAAATGAGCAAATTACCACTGTTGTATTGATGATTGGAACAGTCGTAGTTTTAATTTTAATGAGTATATTTGCATCATTGTGGTTTGGGATAGGAGTTATAGCAATGGGCATATGTTCAGGATTAATGTATGGTGTAAATACAATGTTACTTAGTGTACTACCAATAAGATTTGCTAAATATGAAAAAGCTGCTTTTGTAACTGGATTTTTAAATTTCTTTTCTTATATAGGAGCGGGTGTATCTGCTACATTAGCTGGTTTTATAATGGATAGAGGGTTGGGATGTATAAGTGTATTTGTGATTTGGAGTGCGATTACAGTTATCGCAATAATAGCCTTAACAATTAATATTAAAAGAAAGAATCAAGAAATATAGGTGTTAAAATTGGCAAAATAAATAGAGAATATAAAATAGGGAATATAAACATATTTATTTAGATAAATTTGTTTATATTCCCTATTTTTATATTGTTCATCATATATTTAAATTTTATATACTAGTTTTATAGTTATTAGTTCTTATGTCTGACCCTAAGTGGTATATCAAGTTCACTTGCTAGTTGCTTAGATTCTTCTATTTCCTCTGGAGATATTTCATCTACTACTGAAAAAGCAATTTCTTTTATATATTTTTTACAATCTTTTGCGAAATCTAACATATAGTCAAATGATTTTTCTCCAAATTTGGGTTGAGTAACTCTATTATAAGCTTCTTTATTTGGAGCATTAAGACTTACTGATACTGCATCTATTACATCTTTTAACATGATAGCAGTTTTTTTATTGTGTATTAAATCGCTTAGACCATTTGTATTTATTCTTGTTTTGATATTACTTTTTTCTTTTATAAATTTAGCAACTTCTACTAATTCATTTATTCTCATTAGTGGTTCACCATATCCACAAAATACAACTTCATCATATTCATCTAAATTATATTTGTCAAAGGCTTCTTTTACTTCATCAATGCTTGGTTCGTGTTCTAACCATAAACTACCGCTATTTGCTACTTCATCTTTTTCATTTCTTATGCAAAACACACAGCTACATGGACATGTATTAGTTATATTTACATAGATACTGTTTTCAATTGTATATAAGATATTCATAATTTTCCCTCCATAAATTTAAGTCTTTAGTTAAAATAACGTCTTTTAAAATCAAGTTTATCAAGTGCCACCCCTAGAAGTACAAACACAATAAAGCTTCCTATTGGCTGTAACAAACCAAGCAAACTCATTACAAAAGCACTTGTAAAGCTTCCAATAATTATTCCCTCAGCAAACATATATAAAACTAGACCCACTATGCCTGCTACAATTGAAGCAATTATATTTCTTTTGTTTATTATCTTGTCACTTTTAGAAGTGAAAAATAATACAAGTATTGGTTTTATAATTATAGTTGGTATTACCCACATTGCAGCTCCTGTAGATAAATCAGCTAGACCAGCACCTATTGCAGAGGCCGCTATAGCATAGTTTGTTGGCAAAATAGTTGCAGCTAAATAAATAAAAGCATCTCCTATGTGAACATATCCATTGTTTCCACCAACTGGAATATGTAATATATAAGCTATTGTCAAACATATTATAGATGCAAATAACGCTGAAGTGACGATACAGGTCGTCTTTTTAGAAGTAGCTTTATTCATTTTTTCCAATATAATCCCTCCTCAAAAATCCCAAACTAGTATTCTTGTAATGTTTTCTTATAAATATATTAATATTAATCATACAATTTTCATAGTTTGTTTGGTGTTTTTCTGGTAAAAAGTGAATTGTACCCATTCAAAGCCTTTTGATGGAAAAGTAGATTGTAATAGGATAATCTAATAGGATGATTATAAAGATGGTTGTAAATTCGATATAAAATGTAACAAATATTAGGTGTATACAAATAATATAAAAGAAGAAAAATAATATAAGAGAGTCATACTCAATGTATATTGAATAGACTCTCTTATATTTGGGAAATTAAAGGCTATTTTATTAGATAATAGCTAATTAATGAAAAAATATATTTATAAAATACTAATTTACTCTATTAGCAGCAGTTCCTGTGCTTATAACATCTACAGCACTACTTAAACTAGAATAAACTATATTTTCTATCGCTGTACTAGTGAAGAATCCAAGGTGATGAGTAAATATAACTTGTTCCATAGAAAGAAGTTTGTTGATTTCTGGGTCAGTTAATTCACCAGGGTTCATTTTTTTATTTAAGAATAATCCTTCAGTTTCAAATGTATCAAGGGCAGCAGCTCTTATTTTTCCAGCTTCTAGTGCTTCTATTAAGTCCCCTGTCTTAATTAAACCACCACGACCAGTGTTTACTATGTAAGCGCCATCCTTCATTATAGCTAAAGTATCTTTATTTATCATATGTTTTGTTCCTTCAAGTAAAGGAGTATGTAATGTTATAAGGTCAGCTTCTTTAAGAAGGTCTTCTAAAGAATCTTTATAAGTTAATATATCATTTAAATCTTTATTTGGATATTGGTCAAATGCAATTACATTAGCTCCTAATCCTTTGAATAATTTCGCAGAAGTAGCACCTATTTTTCCTGTACCTATAACACCAACTGTAATAGATCTAACTTCTGTTCCAAGAAGTTCAGCTATCCAACGATAGTCACCTTCACAGACTTTTTTCTTTACTAAAGGAGTCTTTCTTAAAAGGTTCATAGCTTGAGTAACAGCTAATTCAGCTATTGCATTAGGTGAATAAGAAGGAACATTTGTAACAATAAGTCCATTTTCATTAACTAAATCAAAATGTATCATGTCCATCCCTGCAGTTCTTGAAGCTATAACTTTAACCCCAGCATCTTTTAAAGTTTCATAAATATAAGGATTATCTATATAGTTAGTTTGTTGTATAGATATACCATCATATCCTTTAGCTTTTACTACATTTTCTTCAGTCATGTTTTCAGGATAAATATCCACTTGAACATCCTTATGCTCTTCAGACCATTGTTTTATTACTGGTTCTTCATAATCGCGTGCTCCAAATACTAGTATTTTCATATCAATACCCTCCTGTAATTATTAAATTATATGGTAATTTTTCATTTAGAAATAATATGTAGCAATATAAGGCTATATTTTTTATACAAAATTTTTAAGGTTAAAAATTTAGTTTTGAAATTGTTTTCCCTGTGTTATTTTTATATCTAGTCATTTTTTATTTAATAGAATAATTGCTTTAAAAATTTATCAAAGAAATTGTTATTTTTTAGATTAAATATTATTAAAAAATTATCTAAGTCTTAAATTAGTTAACTAACTTGCTGATTAATTACAATGATAACATGTGTTTTTGAGTTTAGCAATGAAAATTTTTTTTGAAATGTCAAGCTTTTTCATAAAAAAATATATAAAAAAAACTTTTATATGCATGGAAAAAATAGCAAAATGCAATGGAGAGTTGCATAATGCCACGAAATGAAATTAATAATGCAATTGCATATTGTTAAAAAACATTCAAATCAAGCGATATTTTGATTAAATATAAAGTTGGCACGATAAATGCTTAACAATATAGGTGTAAGACAATAAAAAATATAAAAAATAATCAATAATAACTTTTAATAATTTTATAAGTTATCTTAATAAGATTAGGAACTTTGACATCAAATAGTTAATATCAGAAAAAAGTACTTTATGTGTGATTTAATTGAATTTTTATAATTGATACTATTAAGGAGGAAAACGTTATGCTTTTAGAAGGAGTTAAGGTAGTAGAACTTTCAAGTTTCATCGCAGCACCATGTTGTGCAAAAATGTTAGGTGACTGGGGTGCAGAAGTTATTAAAGTTGAGCCTATAGAAGGTGATGGAATAAGAGTTATGGGTGGAACATTTAAATCTCCAGCATCAGATGATGAAAACCCTATGTTTGAATTAGAAAATGGAAATAAGAAGGGTGTAAGTATTAATATAAAATCAAAAGAAGGAATAGAAATATTACATAAATTAATATCAGAAGCAGACATATTTGTAACTAATGTTAGAGTTCAAGCATTAGAAAAGATGGGTATAGCTTATGACCAAATAAAAGATAAATATCCAGGATTAATATTTGCTCAAATATTAGGATATGGAGAAAAAGGACCTTTAAAAGATAAACCAGGATTTGACTATACTGCATACTTTGCAAGAGGAGGAGTTAGCCAATCTGTAATGGAAAAAGGAACATCTCCAGCAAATACAGCAGCAGGATTTGGTGACCACTATGCAGGTTTAGCATTAGCAGCAGGAAGTTTAGCAGCATTACATAAAAAAGGAAAAACTGGTATAGGTGAAAGAGTAACAGTAAGTCTTTTCCATACAGCTATATATGGAATGGGAACAATGATAACAACAGCACAATACGGAAATGAAATGCCTTTATCAAGAGAAAATCCAAACAGTCCATTAATGACTACATATAAATGTAAAGATGGAAGATGGATTCAATTAGCTTTAATACAATACAACAAGTGGTTAGGCAAATTCTGTAAGGTTATAAATAGAGAATATATATTAGAAGATGACAGATACAACAACATAGATTCAATGGTTAATCATATTGAAGGCTTAGTTAAGATAGTTGGAGAAGCTATGTTA
Organism: Clostridioides sp. ZZV15-6598; assembly: GCF_020657705.1. Taxonomy (NCBI): domain Bacteria; kingdom Bacillati; phylum Bacillota; class Clostridia; order Peptostreptococcales; family Peptostreptococcaceae; genus Clostridioides; species Clostridioides sp. ZZV15-6598. The sequence continues at coordinate 25,163 of NZ_JAGWCS010000023.1, forward strand.
GAAAAAACATTAGATGAATGGTCAGTTCTATTAGAAGAAGCAGACTTACCATTTGAAAAAATCCAAAGCTGTGAAGATTTACTAGATGATGAACAAGCTTGGGCAAATGACTTCTTATTTAAGAAGAAATATGATAGTGGAAATACAGGTGTTTTAGTTAATACTCCAGTTATGTTTAGAAATGAAGGAATAAAAGATTATACACCAGCACCAAAAGTAGGGGAACATACTATAGAAGTATTAAAAACTTTAGGCTACGACGAATCAAAAATAAATAACTTAAAAGAAGATAAAGTTGTAAGATACTAATTAGTATTTCTAGATTTTGGGAAAGGAGAATACTAAAGATGTATACAATGGGATTAGATATAGGTTCAACTGCATCAAAGGGAGTAATTTTAAAAGATGGAGAGGATATTGTGGCTTCAGCCACTATATCTTCTGGTACTGGGACTACTGGACCATCAAGAGTTTTGGAAAAATTGTATAGTGAGTCAGGTCTTGCAAGAGAAGACATTGAAAAAATAGTAGTTACAGGATATGGGAGAATGAAATATTCTGATGCTGACAAACAGATAAGTGAGTTAAGTTGTCATGCTAGAGGAGTAAACTTCATAATTCCAGAGACAAGAACCATTATTGATATAGGCGGTCAAGATGCTAAAGTACTAAAGTTAGATAAGAATGGAAGATTACTAAACTTTCTTATGAATGACAAATGTGCTGCAGGTACAGGAAGATTTTTAGATGTAATGGCAAAAATAATAGAGGTTGATGTATCTGAACTCGGAAGTATATCTATGAATTCTCAAAATGAAGTATCAATAAGCAGTACATGCACAGTGTTTGCAGAATCTGAAGTTATATCACACTTATCAGAAAATGCAAAAATTGAAGATATAGTAGCAGGTATTCATACTTCAGTAGCAAAAAGAGTTTCTAGCCTAGTAAAAAGAGTAGGAGTACAAAGAAATGTAGTAATGGTTGGTGGAGTTGCCAGAAATAGCGGTATTGTAAGAGCCATGGCAAGAGAAATTAATACAGAAATTATTGTACCTGATATACCTCAATTAACTGGTGCTTTAGGAGCGGCATTATATGCTTTTGATGAAGCAAAAGAATCACAAAAAGAAGTGAAAAATATATAAAAAGAGGGATGACAATGTCTGAAAAAAAAGAAGCTAGAGTAGTAATAAACGATTTATTAGCTGAACAATATGCAAATGCATTTAAAGCTAAAGAAGAAGGAAGACCTGTAGGTTGGTCAACATCAGTATTTCCTCAAGAATTAGCAGAAGTATTTGACTTAAATGTATTATATCCAGAAAATCAAGCAGCTGGGGTAGCGGCTAAAAAAGGTTCTTTAGAATTATGTGAAATGGCTGAATCTAAAGGATATTCTATCGACCTATGTGCATATGCAAGAACAAACTTTGGTCTTTTAGAAAATGGTGGATGTGAAGCTTTAGATATGCCAGCTCCAGATTTCCTACTTTGCTGTAACAATATATGTAATCAAGTTATAAAATGGTATGAAAATATTTCAAGAGAATTAGATATACCTTTAATAATGATTGATACAACTTTCAATAATGAAGATGAAGTAACTCAATCAAGAATAGATTATATAAAAGCTCAATTTGAAGAAGCTATAAAACAATTAGAAATTATATCAGGGAAGAAATTTGACCCTAAGAAATTTGAAGAAGTAATGAAAGTATCAGCTGAAAACGGAAGACTATGGAAATATTCTATGAGTTTACCAGCAGATTCTTCTCCTTCACCAATGAATGGATTTGATTTATTTACTTACATGGCTGTAATAGTTTGTGCTAGAGGTAAAAAAGAAACTACAGAAGCATTTAAATTACTTATAGAAGAGTTAGAAGACAACATGAAAACTGGAAAATCTTCTTTCAGAGGAGAAGAAAAATATAGAATAATGATGGAAGGTATACCTTGCTGGCCATATATTGGATATAAAATGAAAACATTAGCTAAATTTGGAGTTAACATGACAGGTAGTGTTTACCCACATGCTTGGGCATTACAATATGAAGTTAATGATTTAGATGGAATGGCAGTAGCATACAGTACTATGTTTAACAATGTAAACTTAGACCGTATGACAAAATATAGAGTTGATTCTTTAGTAGAGGGTAAATGTGATGGAGCATTCTATCATATGAACAGAAGTTGTAAACTTATGAGTTTAATACAATATGAAATGCAAAGAAGAGCAGCTGAAGAAACTGGATTACCATATGCTGGATTTGATGGTGACCAAGCAGACCCTAGAGCCTTTACTAATGCTCAATTTGAAACAAGAATTCAAGGTTTAGTTGAAGTAATGGAAGAAAGAAAAAAACTTAATAGAGGTGAGATATAATGGAAGCTATTTTATCTAAAATGAAAGAAGTAGTTGAAAATCCAAATAAGGCTGTAAAAGAATATAAAAATGCAACTGGCAAAAAAGCTATAGGTTGTTTCCCAGTTTATTGCCCAGAAGAAATTATACATGCAGCTGGAATGCTTCCAGTTGGTATATGGGGAGGACAAACAGAATTAGATTTAGCTAAACAATATTTCCCTGCATTTGCATGTTCAATAATGCAATCATGTCTAGAATATGGATTAAAAGGTGCATATGATGAATTATCTGGAGTTATTATACCAGGTATGTGTGACACATTAATTTGTTTAGGACAAAACTGGAAATCAGCAGTACCTCACATAAAATATATATCATTAGTACACCCACAAAACAGAAAACTTGAAGCTGGTGTAAAATACCTAATCAGTGAGTACAAAGGTGTAAAAAGAGAACTTGAAGAAATATGTGGTTATGAAATAGAAGAAGCAAAAATTCATGAAAGTATAGAAACTTACAATGAACATAGAAAAACTATGAGAGACTTTGTTGAAGTAGCTTACAAACATTCTAATACTATAAAACCATCAATAAGAAGCTTAGTAATTAAAAGTGGATTCTTTATGAGAAAAGAAGAACACACTAAATTAGTAAAAGATTTAATAGCAAAATTAAACACAATGCCAGAAGAAGTCTGTTCTGGAAAGAAAGTTTTATTGACAGGTATATTAGCAGATTCTAAAGATATATTAGATATTTTAGAAGACAATAATATAGCAGTAGTAGCTGATGATTTAGCTCAAGAAACAAGACAATTCAGAACAGATGTGCCTGCAGGTGATGATGCATTAGAAAGATTAGCAAGACAATGGTCAAACATAGAAGGTTGTTCATTAGCTTATGACCCTAAGAAAAAACGTGGGTCACTTATAGTGGATGAAGTTAAAAAGAAAGATGTAGATGGTGTTATCTTCTGTATGATGAAATTCTGTGACCCAGAAGAATACGATTATCCTTTAGTTAAGAAAGATATAGAAGATAGTGGAATACCTACTTTATATGTTGAAATCGACCAACAAACTCAGAATAATGAACAAGCAAGAACTCGTATTCAAACTTTTGCAGAGATGATGAGTTTAGCTTAAGTTCATTAAAATAAATTTACTATAAAATATGAAAATTGGAGGAAGCTATGTTATATAACAAAGAGCAAGAACTTTTAAGAAAAGCAGTAAGAGATTTTGTTAGTAAAGAATTAGATACTTTACCAGCAGAAATGGATAAAACAGGTGTAATGCCTAAGGAATTAATCAAAAAATTAGCTGAAACAAAATTTATAAGCAGTAATATCCCAGAAGAATATGGTGGTGGGGGAGCAGGATATGTTTCTTATGCTATCATAATGGAAGAAATAGCTAGAAGATGTGCTTCAACAGCTACATTCGTTACAGCTGGTTCTTCTCTTGCTACATTACCAATACTTTACAATGGTACTGAAGAGCAAAAACAAAAATACTTAAGAGGTTTAGCAACAGGTGAGTTAATAGGAGCATTTGGTTTAACTGAGCCAGGAGCTGGTTCTGATGCTGGTGGACAACAAACTACAGCAGAATTAGTAGGAGACCACTACATATTAAATGGTAGAAAAACTTTCATAACTAATGGACCATTCTGCGACATAGCTATAGTAATAGCAGTTACAGATAGATCTAAAGGTCTTAGAGGAACATCAGCATTTATAGTAGAAAGCAAATGGGATGGTTTCTCAACAGGAGCTCATGAAGATAAGATGGGTATAAGAGGAACTGAAACTTCTGACTTAATATTTGAAAATGTTAAAGTTCCAAAAGAAAACCTTATAGGAAAAGAAGGTAATGGATTTAAAATAGCAATGGGTACTTTAGAAGTAGGTAGAATAGGTGTTGCTGCCTTAGCTCTAGGAATTGCTCAAGGTGCTTTAGATGAAGCTGTTAAATATACAAAACAAAGAGTTCAATTTGGTAAGCCTATAGCTAAATTCCAAAATACTCAATTTACTATAGCTGATATGGAAACAAAAGTTTGTGCAGCTAGAGGATTAGTTTATGATGCAGCACAAAAGAGAGATGCAGGGATGAGAGTTGCTCAAGAATCTGCTATGGCTAAATACTATGCAGCAGAAGTTGCAAATGAAGTTGCTTATAAAGCATTACAACTTCATGGTGGATATGGATTCATAAAAGATTATGAAATCGAAAGAATGTACAGAGATGCTAGAATCGTATCAATATACGAAGGAACATCAGAAGTTCAAAAAATGGTAATTTCATCAAACATATTAAAATAATAAATAATCTAATGAAATTGGAGGTATAGACTTTGAAAATATTAGTTTGCGTAAAACAAGTTCCAGATACTAACGAAGTAAGAATAAATAAAGAAACAGGTACTCTTATAAGAGATGGAGTTCCAAGTATATTAAACCCAGATGATGCAAATGCACTAGAGGAAGCTTTAAAAATTAAAGATGAGCATGATGATGTAACTATAACAGTTATAACAATGGGACCTCCTCAAGCAGATTTTATGCTAAGAGAATGTTTAGCTATGGGGGCTGATGATGCAATATTATTAAGTGATAGAGCATTTGGAGGAGCTGATACTTGGGCTACATCAAATACTATCGCAGCAGGAATATCTAAAATAGGTGACTATGATATAATATTTGCAGGAAGACAAGCAATAGATGGAGATACTGCACAAGTTGGACCACAAATTGCAGAAAAACTAGACATTCCTCAAGTTACATATGTACAAGACTTCAAAATAGAAGGAAAAGACATAATAGTTCAAAGACAATTAGAAGATGGATATGAATTAATTAAAGTAAGTACACCTGTACTTTTAACAGCAGTAAAAGAATTAAATGCACCTAGATATATGTCTGTTGATAAAATAGTTAAAGCATATAAACATGATGTAAAAGTTTGGACAATTGATGATTTAGACGTAAATAAAGAAGAAGTTGGCTTAAAAGCATCACCAACTAAAGTATTTAGATCATTTACTCCTGAGCCAAGAGGAAAAGGAGAAATCTTAGAAGGTAAAGCTGATGAAATAGCTAACAAAATAATAATAGGTCTAAAACAAAAGCATATTATATAAGTTGGAGGAGTACAAACTATGAATGATATAAAAGATTTAAGTTCTTATAAAAATGTATGGATATTTGCAGAGCAAAGAGATGGAAAAATAACTCCAGTAGTTATCGAATTATTAGGAGAAGGAAGAAAATTAGCTAAAGAAGTAGATGCAGAACTTTGTGCAGTATTATTAGGAAAAGATGTTGATGGATTAGCTAAAGAATTAATTTCTTATGGAGCTGATAAAGTTTATGTTGCAGACGATGCTCTTTTAGAAAAATATACAACTGATGCATATACAAAAGTAATAAAAGATGCAATAGATGAAATAAAACCAGAAATAATGCTTTTCGGAGCAACTCATATAGGTAGAGACTTAGCACCTAGAATAGCTTCAAGAGTAGGAACTGGATTAACAGCAGACTGTACTAAATTAGAAATAGACCCAGAAGATAAGAAAATAAAACAAACTCGTCCAGCATTTGGTGGAAACATAATGGCTACAATCATTTGTCCAAACCATAGACCTCAAATGTCTACAGTTAGACCTGGTGTTATGGATAAAGCTGAAAAAGACGAAACAAGAACTGGTGAAGTTATAGCATTAGATTACAAAATAACTCAAGATGATATAAGAACTACTGTTTTAGAAACAGTTAAGAGTAAAAAAGATTTAGTATCTCTTACAGATGCAAATGTTATAGTATCAGGTGGTCTAGGATTAGGTGGACCTGAAGGATTTGAAATGCTTAAACAATTAGCTGACAAATTAGGTGGAGTAGTTGGTTCTTCTCGTGCTGCTGTAGATGCTGGATGGATAGACCATTCTCACCAAGTAGGTCAAACAGGAACTACTGTTAAACCAAACCTATACATAGCTTGTGGTATATCAGGAGCAATACAACATTTAGCAGGTATGCAATCATCAGATTTCATAATTGCTATAAACAAAAACCCAGCAGCTCCAATATTAGAAATTGCTGATTATGGAGTAGTTGGAGACTTACATGAAATAGTTCCAATGCTTATAGAAAAATTAGATAGCGTTGATGATTTATTAGAAGCTATAAAAGCTTAATAGGTAACAAGTACCTAAATATTACTGATGAAATAAGCCTTATTAGTTAGTAGCATAAATATTATTACATAATATAGTTATTGCTAAATCGTATTTGTCAGTTATTAAAAAGTCTGTTTGAATAAAATTTTATAATACAAGATATCTAGATAATCCTTATATGTATATTACTTACAAAATGTGAGTCGTATTCTATAAGGATTATCTTTATTTTCAAAAATAAGTATTAATTTTAATTAAATTGTGTTAAATAGACAAATAATTACCGAATATGTGATAAAATACAATTAAAAGCAAAATGAAATTTTTAACAAACTATGACCATTAAAATTATCTGTAGGTTGTATTTTAATGAAAGAAGATATTAAAAAAAAGACAAATAAGGAGTTGGTTGTATGTGCTAATAGTATTTATTGTAAGCAAACAATAAATTTTGTATGTAGTTCAATAAATTACTTAATGAAAGGTGCGAATATTGATGGATAATAATTTGATAGGGCTTATAGAACATGTAGAAAATCCAGTTATTTTATGCAAAGAGTCAGGCGAAATAATATATTGTAATCATCTAATAGATAATATTTTTAGCTTTCTCGATATAAAAAGACCTAAAAATATCAATGAATTAGATTCAAATTTTGACAAAAAAGACATACTGGTAAATGATAAAAAGAAAATAGCTTTTAGAGAATTAAGAATGACTGCACATATTTATAATATGAAAGATAATGATAATGAAAATAACATAGTTTATTTATTTGAGAAGTCTGTAATATCTGACAAAATAGTTGAGGATATAATAGAACATATAGATGAAGTTGTCGTTGTATTTAACAAAGATGGGGTAATTGAAAAGATGAATACTGTCAGTGATGAGATTTTACCTTTTAAAAGAACTGAAGTACTTGGTAGAAATATAACAGATCTTGTCAGACAAGGGTTAGTTGAGGAACCAATAATATTAAATATGCTTAAGGTAAAGAAAAAGATTTATAGAAATATTGTTTATCCTGATGGAAAACTTATTGCCTATACAGCTGTTCCAAGATGGGACTCAAAAGGAAAACTTACAGGGGGAGTACTTACAGGAAGGGATATATCAAGAGTTATTAAACTTGAATCTCAGATAAGATATAGTGATGTATCAGAAGATACAGAGTATATAAGCCAAAGTAAGACTATGGACAATATAAAAAAAGTTGTCAAGAGAGCTGCAGCATCAGATTCTTCTATATTTATAAATGGAGAATCAGGTGTAGGAAAAGAAATTATAGCTAGGACAATATATAAGTATAGTTCAAGAAGGGAAAAGCCTTTTATAGCTATAAACTGTGGGGCCATACCAAATGAATTATTAGAATCAGAGTTTTTTGGATATGAAGAAGGTTCTTTTACTGGAGCTAAGAAAAAAGGTAAAAAAGGACTTTTTGAAGAAGCAAATGGTGGAACTATATTCTTGGATGAAATAGGTGAACTGCCAATGCAAATGCAAAAAAAATTACTTAGAGTTATACAAGAAAATACAATTACTAGAATTGGTGGAAGTAAACCTATAAAGATAGATGTTAGATATATAAGCGCCACTAATATTTCTCATGAGGACCTTAGAAACAACCTCAAATTTAGACAAGATTTGTACTATAGACTGAGTGTTATTCCAGTAAAGATACCACCACTTAGAGAAAGAAAAGAAGATATAGTTCCATTAGTGGACTATTTCTTAAAACTTTATAATGATAAGTACAATAGAGAAGTAGAAGTTTCACCTAAGGTTATTGAATTATTGGAAGAATACTCTTGGCCAGGAAATATAAGAGAGTTAAAAAATATTATTGAAAGATTTGTAGTATTATCAGCCAAAAACGTAATTGGAGAAGATGAATTTAATATGCTTATAAATCTGGATATGATTGATAGCGAATCAGATGATTTATCACCAATAGTGGTAAATGGAATTATGAATCTGAATGATGCATATAAAATGGTAGACCAAATAATGATAAGTAAAGCTATAAATAAATATGGGTCAATAACAAAGGCAGCAGAAGTGATAGGAATATATCCTTCTACAATACATAGAAAGATAAAAAGCGGATATATTCGTGTTTAGTAAATAAGTTAATAGAGTAATTTGAATAGCTATAAGATAATTTTTTTAATGTGTAATATACTATAAACTTATGTGTATTAATTTTATAAACTAAGATATTTGTAAATACATAACCATATATACAACTTAAAAGAGATGGCTTAAAAATAATTTTAATTATTCTAAGTCATCTCTTTTCTTTTATAAATATTTAAAAGTTATATTAGTTTATAGAGTTAGCAGAACCTAAAACATCATCTATTTTACCTTCAACTACAGCTTGTATAGCATCTCTACCAGCACCAATGTATTTTCTTGGATCAAATTCTTTTGGATTTTCAGCTAAGAATTTTCTAACAGCAGCAGTCATAGCTAGTCTTAAGTCAGTATCCATGTTTATTTTACAAACAGCCATAGAAGATGCTTTTCTTAACATGTCTACAGGTACACCTTTAGCTCCAGCTATATTTCCACCAAATTCATTACATGTAGCAACAGCGTTTTGGTCAACAGCAGATGCACCATGAAGAACTATTGGGAAACCTGGTAATTTGCTTTGGATTTCTTCTAGTATGTCGAATCTTAATTTAGCTTCTCCTTTGAATTTGAAAGCACCATGAGAAGTTCCTATAGCTATAGCTAATGAATCAACTCCTGTTCTTTCAACGAATTCAACTGCTTCAGCAGGTTGAGTATATTTATGAACATCAGAAGTAACATCATCTTCTGTTCCAGCTAAAACACCAAGTTCTGCTTCAACAACAACACCTTTAGAGTGTGCATATTCAACAGCTTCTTTAGTTATTTTAACATTTTCTTCAAAGTCAAAATGAGATCCATCTATCATAACTGAAGAGAAACCAGCATCAATACAAGTTTTAATAGCATCCATATTTGGACCATGATCTAAGTGAAGAGCTACATCTACACCTATTTCATCAGAAGCAGCTTTAACCATCTCAACTAAAGTGTGAGGTCCAGCATATTTAACAGCTGACATAGAAGCTTGTATCATAACATAAGAATTTTTAGCTTTAGCAGCCTTTAAAACACCTTGTAATTGTTCTAAGTCACTTATGTTAAATGCACCTATAGCAAATCCACCTTCGTAAGCTTTTTTAAACATTTCTTTTGTAGTAATTAATGCCATTTTAAACTCCTCCTATTAACTTTTAAAATTTACCCATCACTTATATTATAACGTTAAATTAAAAAAAGTATATAGTAAATTGTAATAACTATAAATTACAAGTATAATATTAAATAGAAGATAATAGGATTAGGTAGAATAATAAAGAATAGAAATGATTTAGGAAGAATTAAAATAAAGAAGGGTTAAAATAAAGGAGTTAATATGCCACAGATAAAGATAAGAGGAATTAATGAAAATGATATATGTAAAATAAGTGAAAAAATGATAGATGATTTAGTTGAAGCTGTAAAATGTCCAAGAGATTACTTTGAGATAGAATGTATAAAATCAGTTGCAATAAGAGATGGTAAAATAGCAGAAGTGTATCCATTTGTTGAGATAGCATGGTTTGATAGGGGACAAGAAGTACAAGATACAGTAGCAAGAATAATAACTGATAGTATAAGAAATAATTTAGATGTAGAAAGTATGGATTTAGCATTTACACTATTTGAAAAAGAAAAATATTATGAGAATGGAGAACATTTTTAATGGCTAAGAAGCAACGTATAGATAAAATTCTTTCAAACTTAGGTTATGGAAGTAGAAGCGAGATAAAGAAATACTGTAAGCAAGGGTCTGTAGTAGTAAATGGAAGTGACGTTTCAAATCCAGGAACTCAAGTAGATACTGAAAACGATGAAATATTATTCAATGGAGAAGAAGTTATCTATAGAGAATATATATATTTAATGATGAATAAACCGGATGGATATATATCAGCAACTACGGATAAATACGACCCAACAGTTTTAGATTTGATTGATGTATCATACTTAGCATTTGAGCCGTTTCCTGTTGGAAGATTAGACAAAGATACAGAGGGATTATTAGTTTTAACTAATGATGGGAAGCTTTCTCACAGAGTTTTATCTCCTAAAAAGCATGTGCCTAAGACTTATTATGCAAAAATTGATGGAATCGTGACTGAAAAAGATATAGAAGCTTTTGCAGAAGGAGTAGTACTTGATGATGGGTACAAAACTATGGCATCTCAGTTAAAAATATTAAAGAGTGATGAGGAATCAGAGATAGAACTTACAATACATGAAGGGAAATTTCACCAAGTTAAAAGAATGTTTGAAAGTGTAGATAAAAAAGTAGTATACTTAAAAAGATTGTCTATGGGTAATTTAAAGTTGGATGAGAGTTTAGAGTTAGGTGAATATAGAGAGTTGACAGATGAAGAAGTAAAGCTGATTGAAGAAAGATAAGTAATTTAAATATAATACCATAAGATATTAATATAGAAAAATAAGTTTTTTTGAAAGAGCTTAGGCAAGTAATAAGACATTAACATAGAGTAAAACCGCAAATTATAATACAGTAAATTGGAGGAACGTTTGTGAAGAAAAAGGATATTATAGAATTTGAAGTAGATAAAATGGATTTTGGAGGTACATCCTTAAGCCAAGTTGGAGATAGAGTTATCCATATGAAGGGCGGAATAAGTGGTCAAAAGGTAAAAGCTGCTGTTAAAAAAGTTAGAAGCAAAAAAGCAGAAGTTAAGATGATGGAATTGCTTGAACATTCACCACTTGAAACCGAAACACCTTGTAAGCACTTTAGAGAATGTGGAGGATGTACATTACTATCAGTGCCATACGAAAAGCAGTTAGAAATAAAAGAAAAACAAGTTATGGATTTATTTTTAAAGCAAGACTTATTTGGATTTCAATTTTTAGGAATAGAAGGAAGTCCTGAAAACAAGTACTATAGAAATAAAATGGAATATACTTTTGGGGATGAAGTAAAAAATGGACCTTTAACATTAGGACTTCATAAAAAAGGAAAGCATATAGATATACAAACTGTTGAAGAATGTATGTTAGTTGATGAAGACTTTTCAAAAGTATTAGTATCTAGTGTAGAGTTTTTCAATGAAAAAAATCTTCCTTATTATAGAACAATGAATCACAAGGGATATTTAAGACATTTTGTAGTTAGAACAGGTATTCATACTAATGAGATTATGGTTAATATAGTTACTTCTTCTCAGGAAGATTTTAATATGAATGAATTTAAGGACATGCTTTTAGGACTTAATTTAAAAGCTGAGTTGGTAGGTGTACTTCATACTATTAATGATGGTCTAGCAGATGCTGTTCAATGTGATGAGTTAAGAGTTTTATATGGAAGAGATTATATACAAGAGGAGATTTTAGGACTTAAATTTAAGATTTCTCCATTTTCATTTTTCCAAACTAATACTAAAGGAGCAGAGGTTCTTTATAGTATTGCTAGGGATTTTATTGGAAATTACAATGATAAGGTTGTATTTGATTTATATAGTGGGACTGGGTCTATTGGACAGGTTATGGCTGGTGCAGCTAAGAAGGTGTATGGTATTGAAATAGTTGAAGAAGCAGTTGTTGCGGCTAATGAAAATGCCAAATTAAATGGGCTTACTAATTGTGAGTTTATTGCTGGAGATGTTGCTAAGGTTGTTAAAGATTTGAAGGATAAGCCTGATTTAATCATTGTTGACCCTCCTAGACCAGGTATTCATAAGGATGCTATTAGGGATATTTGTGGATTTGATGCGGAGGAGATTGTTTATATTTCTTGCAATCCTAAGTCTTTGGTTGTTGATTTGGTTGATTTTAAGAGTTATGGTTATGAGATTAAGTTGGTTAAGTGTATGGATATGTTCCCTAATACACCACATTGCGAGACTGTAGTTAAACTTATTAGAAAATAACAGGGTTTTAGCTGTTTGAATGATGTTATAAAGATGTATTTGCCACCGATTTGCCACCGTAATTACTTTTCGGTGGCAAATTTATTCTACAATGCTTTCAAAAATATTTACTGTTTGGTTTCTCATGTTGTTAGTTACATGTGAATATGTATCCATAGTTGTTGATATTTTAGCATGTCCTAATCTATGCTGTATGTCTTTTATGTTTGCGCCATTTTCTAACAACATAGTAGCATGTGTATGTCTTAAACTGTGAAAATTAAAATCTATGCCAAGTTCGTAGTTAGCAACTCTGCTTAAATATTTTAAACTATTTGTTGTTACATGCTCACCCATTTCTTTTGTACATACAAAGTTAGAGTCTATATACCATTCACCATATTTTAATTTCATCTCTTTTTGTAACCTTTTATGCTCTTTTAAGATTTTTGTTAATGTATCTCCAATATTTATTTTTCTATAAGAACTTTCTGTTTTTGGTGTACCTAATTCAAAGCCTTCTTTTCCTCTGCTTATTAAAGTGTGCCTAACATTTATAATTTTATTTTCTAGGTCTATATCCTCCCATTGTAAAGCAGTTACTTCACCACCACGTATTCCAGTATTGAATGCTATTTGTAGAGGCACATAAAAACTAGACCCTTGCGGGAATCTTTCTAAGATTCTATTAAAATCTTTTAAACTTATAATTTTCAAATCACTTTTTTTATTTTCTTGCATTTTGGGCATATGTACATATTGCATAGGATTTTCTTTTATAAATTTAAATGGGTATACAGCAGATTTTAAAGCTCCACTTAAAACACCATAAAAATTATTGATAGAATTTTTGCTAAGACCAAATCTTGACTTATCATTTAAAAATTTCTGTAATATAGCAGGGTTAAGATTTTTTAGTTTGTACTTGCCTAAGCCTGGCTTCAAATGATTTCTTATTATTTTTTCATAGTTTTTTTGTGTGCCATATTTACAATTTAATAAAACGTATTCTTTGTACCAAAAGTCCAAAAAATCAGAAAAACTCATTTCATTATCTGAAAATAATTGACCTTCATTTTCAAACTCACTTAGAGCATCTCTTAAAGCTTTTTCAGCTTCTTTTTTAGTTTTACCACCAACTCTTTCTATCTTTTTTCTTTTACCATTAACAGTACCTAAATCAAAGTAGTAATACCATTTTTCCCCACGTTTTCTTACTCCACCTTTCATGAAAATTTCTCCTCTCAAAATTAAATAGTCAGAGTATTCAACTCTAATTATATTATAACAATTAAAGATACTTTAAAAGATACATATATTAAAAATAGGTATATGGAAAATAATAACATAAATTTTAATTGATACAATTTTTAAATTATAGAGAATAAGATTATAAAAAAATGATTTATTCAAACGTTACTTAATGTCGTTAAATGAGTAGAAATAGTTTGTACTTTCGACAACATATAATATATTTTTGTTATACAATTTAATTGAGTGATATGAAAAAGGGGGAGATATTGTGAAATCAAAGAAATTATTAACAATAGGGTTATCTTTATCTATGTTTATTGCTAGTTGCCCTATATCTGCAAATGCTCTTGATAAAGTTGAATCAATTAAAGGTGCAGATAAATATGAAACTGCTGGTATAATTGCAGATAAGCAAAACTATACTACAGCTATATTAATTAATGCAGACAGTACAATGGCTGATGGATTAAGTGCAAGTGGACTTGCAGGAGCTACAAACGCTCCAATTCTTTTAACTAAGAAAAATAATATACCTAATGCAACTCTTAAAAGAGTAGAAAAAGCTAAAAAGGTATACATAATAGGTGGAGAAAGTTCTATTGATAAAGCAACAGAAATTTTTCTGAAAGATAAAGGAATAGAAACTAAAAGGCTTCAAGGTAGTGATAGGATTAAGACAAGTTATAATGTAGCAAAAGAAATAGGGACTATCAATAAGGTTAGTAAAGTTATATTAACTAATGCTTTCAAAGGCGAACCTGATGCAATGAGTGCTGCATCTGTAGCTGTTAGAGATAAAGCACCTATAGTATTAACTGATGGGAAAAGTGTACCATTTAACACTACTGGAATAGAAAGTTATGCAATAGGTGGTACTTCATCAATGAGTGATAAACTAGTTAATGATACTAATTCAACTAGATTAGGTGGTACAGATAGATACGATACTAATAAGAAGATAGTAAATAAGTTCTATAATGGCGCAAAAGAATTTTATATAGCTAGTGGGACTGATTTAGTTTATGCTTTAGTTGCTTCATCAATGGCTAAAAATACTCCAATAGTTTTAGTTGATTATGGAAGCGATAAAGGTATTTTAACTAATGCAACTAAAATAACAGCAGTAGGGAATTTATCCGAAGAAATTAAACAACAATGTTTAAATTCGAATTCAAAAGTATTAAGAGATATTTTAGGTGTTTGGAATGAAGAAAGTTATAGCGGGTATTCAATATTTGGTATAACAGATAGTACAATAGGTGGAAATCGTTATGATATATTATCTATAAATGAAAAAGAGAAAAGCATTGAAATAAATGTACATTATCAAGATGGAGATTGGAAGCATGTTATAAAATCAGAGAATAGTAATGAAATTTGGTTTTACACTTACAATGAAGTAAACGATAATTTTTCTGGTGGTGTACCATATCAAAGATTATATAGCTTTGATAATTCTGATACTATTTATAAAAATAGTGACTATGGATTTAGTTTAAGAATACCAAAGAATTGGGATGGAAAATATAAAATTAATGCATCAAAAGTCTCACATTATAACGGTTCAGAGGCAAATATAGATTTTGATTATATAAAAAATGGCAAAGTATATGATAACCTTTTTACTATATATGTTTTTGAAAAAGGATATGTGCGTGATTCAGATGATGAATTAGTTTATATGGGAACAACAAAAAATAAAACACTGTATTTTGAGATAGATGGAGACCCTTCTGTAGAAGCTTTAGAAAACGAAAATGTTTTAAATGAACTTATTAAAATGAATAAAGAAGCAATGCGTGTATGTAATAGTTTGAATTTGCTATATTAACAATATAAAAATAGACTAGTATTTAACTAGTCTATTTTTTTCTTTTCTTTTTCTCAATTCTTCCATTATGAATATTGCTGCTATTATTAAATAGTTAACCTCTAAACCGATTGCTAAGTCAACTATTGTAGTAACAGTTACATTTTTATAATTACCTTTCTCTAATTTAGATATATAACTTTTGTTATAATTAATTTTTTCTGCTAACTCTAATTGTGTTAAATGTCTCATTTTTCTCAGTTGTCTTAACATAAAATTAAATCACCTTTTAATATATTTTTTAGTAAATTCAGATAATTATATTATGTGCATTTTTAAGGGGAAAAGTTTCCTATTAGTCGATTTTTTTGTTGGAAATTTGTGCTAAAATATAAGTAAGAAATAACTCTATCTAGCTAGAGGAAAATAGAAAGTAATAGAATTTATTTTATAATTAAATTTTTAGGGAGTTGTGGAAACTGTAATAAATTGTAATAAAAAAATTAAAATTAAAATTATGAAAAAATAAATTAGTCAAACTAAATAAAATTAGTGATAATACAGATAGTACGAGATAAAAAAGATAATATGAAACACTTAAGAACATATGAAATAAAAAATAGAAGTAGATTTTTAAAATAAAAATTAAAATCTATATGTTAGTTAAGTTGCAAGAAAATATATAAATATATTTACAAAATATTTTTTAAAAGTTTTAAGTATTATATGTGTTAAAATAAATATAATCAAATTTATAAGTTAATGAATTTTTATAACTTTTTTGCGAACGTAAGTTCTGGGGGATATAAATTATATTATTATAAAAAGAAGGTGATTAGCTAAATATTTTACATACTTGAGAGGTAAAGAATAAATATTATAAATTATAAGAGGGTGACGTAAGTGGGAGATTCAGATTGTTCTAAAATATTAAAATTTTATGAAATTATGAAGAGATTAGAAACTATTGATGAAACTAAATTTTATAATTGCAAAGAAGAAATAAAATCAGAGCTTAAAAATATAAAAAAAGAGGGTTGAATCCTCTTTTTTTATATTTTATATATTTTTATTCTTTATTTTTAGTGTTTTGCTCTTCTAAAAAAAGTTTTGCTATTTTTAAAGCTTTGTTTTTAGAATCATCATCAAGTTCGCTAAAAATATTAAGTATTTCTTTCATATCATCAGAAGGATTTAACTTTTCAATGAGCTCTTTTTCTGTGATATTAGAAATATTAATTTTGATATTAGTTCTACCTAATAAATAGTCAGTTGATATATCTAAAGTATCAGCTATATGTCTTACAACATCAAGTGCTGGGCTTCTTTTACCAGTTTCATATCCGTTATAAGTATTTGCTGGTAAACTTAATTTATTAGCCATCTCTTTTTGCATTAAACCAAGCTCTTCTCTCTCTTCTCTTAATCTTCTAGAAAATATATTACTTTCATCTTTGCACATTGTAATTCTCCCCCTCTTAAAAGCTATAACGAATTCAGTTATCTTTATATTACTATAAAATACGCGTTTTGTGATTTTAATTCGCGAAAAGGAAGAAAAAAATGAAAAATAGATTGACAATTCACAAAATGAGGGGTAATATATAATTATAGAAACTTCAAATTGAGAATAAAAGGAGTGATATATATTGAAAAATTATATTTTGAAATCTCTTAGAGTAAGACAAGGATTGAGACAAAGAGATTTAGCAAAAATATTGGGAATGAATCCCAACACTTACTCAAGTAAAGAAAATGGCGATAGGCGATTCACAGTAAGTGAAGCAATGAAAATATCAGATTTTTTTAATACAGATGTAAAAGATATTTTTTTAAATAAATAATTCGCAAAATGTGAATAAAAATAAAAAAACAAGGAGGTTGGCAGGTGTGAATAACTTACAAATATTTGAAAAGATGGAGTTTGGACAAATAAGAATGGCTGAGGTTGATGGGAAACCATATTTTGTTGCAACAGATATAGCCAAATGCTTAGGATATATAAATACAAGTAAAGCAATAAATGACCATTGTAGGTGGGTAACAAAAAGTTATATACCTCATCCGCAAAACGAAAATAAGGTATTAGAAGTAAATGCAATACCCGAAAGCGACATGTATAGATTGATTGTAAATAGTAAATTACAAAATGCTGAAAAATTTGAGAGTTGGGTATTTGATGAAGTTTTACCAACAATTCGTAAAACTGGTGGTTATATACATACAACAGAAGATATGTCAGATGATGAAATAATGGCAAGAGCATTGCAAGTGGCTCAAAAGACAATAGAAAAGAAAAGCAGAGAAATAGAAGAAAAAGATAAGGTAATTCAGTTACAACAACCAAAAGTACTTTTCGCCGATTCTGTAGCATCATCTACTGATTCTATACTAGTTGGAGAACTAGCTAAATTACTTAAACAAAATGGAATTGATACAGGTGAGAAAAGATTATTTACATGGTTAAGAGATAATGGTTATTTAATAAAACGCAAAGGCGAGGATTACAATACACCAACTCAAAAAAGTGTGAATTTAGGGGTTATAGAAACCAAAGAAGGTACAAGAGTTCATCCGAATGGATATATAAGTGTAACTAAAACACCAAAAATTACTGGGAAGGGTCAAGTTTATTTCATTAATAAGTTTAAAAGTAACAAACAATTATCAATGTTAAGTTAGAACTTTGAAAATTAAAAATTATGGAGGTAATAACAATGAATGAAGATATATTCTATGGTATAAAAAATACTCTTGATGAAATATCAGAGGTTCAGATTAAAAATAAACAAGGAGTGTTAAAAGAAGTAGGAATGTTAATAAGTGATGATGATAACTCTTGTATTACTCATTGTTTAGATGAAGATTTAATTAAGTTTTACATAGAAGATGAAGAAGTATTGACAATAGATAAAGATAATCACTTATTATACATGCTTGATGCACTATTTTATAACTTTCTTGATAAATGATAAATACAGAATATTCTTGAAATGGTGGTGATTAAAATATGGAAAATTTAAATCTTGGAGAACTTTTTAATGAAAGCATTAAAACAATAATACTACAAGAAGTAAAAAATGCAAAAAAAGAAATAGAAAAAGAAATTAGTCAAGAAAAAATAGTTCTATTGATGCAAAGAGGGTATCCAAACGAACTACTTTCTACAAGAGTATCAAGAGAACGATTAAGTGTAGGGACTGAGACATTGAAAGACTTAATTGATTTGAACTTGATTCCTATTATAAAGAATAAAAAAAAGATTAAGATTTCTTCTTATGACTTAGATGACTTTATAGAGAAGTATAAAAATCAAGATTTAAAAGAAGTGATAGAGGAAGCTAGAAATAGAAAGGGGGTGATTTAGTTGAGTGTAAAGGTGCTAATAGATTATGTACAGTTCTGTAAGCAATATAATAAGAAAGCAAGTTTCGAAGGACTTAAAAAATACAATAAGGAGATAGTGATATGAAAATACTTGAAGTAAAATTTCCTACAGAAGCGCTTAAAGTAGGCAAAGCAATAAGAGTAACATGTG
>NZ_JAGWCS010000024.1:0-44276 GCF_020657705.1 Clostridioides sp. ZZV15-6598
CTATATTAATGAGTACTCCATAAATAGGATTTCTTTCATTTTTTAATATTTCTTTGCATTCATCTAATGAAATTTCATTTTTTAATCTTATACGATTTAGCTTTCCATAATTTCCATCTATAGCAGAAAGCATACTATAAAGTTTTAACTTTTTCTCTTTCTTTAAGCTTTTGATTAATTGTTCTAGAGCATAAAAAAAACTATCTCTTTCTACATTAGAATCTGGTAATCTATTATAATACTCCAATATTTCATCCAACTTATTAACTTTTTCTAAAGATGCAAATAAAAATTTGTTTACTTGTCTTTTATATATATACTTATTTATATTATTATACTTTTCTATAACTTTATGGTATTCTTCCATTGCATAATACATAAATATAATTTCGCAAATGATAGTATCTCTATTAGAGATACAATTTCCATCCGCAAATAAAGAGTTTGATTGTGTACTAATGTCATAATTATCTACAAGATAAATATATCTCTCAAATGATATAATACTGTTTTTTATTTTTCCAAGGGATTTTTGTACATTACCTAAATAGTAATATATATCAATATTATTTTTATCTTTTGTTATATATCTAGTACATAATTCTTCAGCCTCTTTATATTTTCCATTCACAATATATCTATTTGCCAAACTTGTATATACATATTCTGGTGCATCTCCATATTTTCTATATAGTTTATAGGCTTTTTCTATATATTCAAGTGACTCCACTTCTTCACCTTCAGATACTAGATTCTTACCCATTTGATAATTTATATATGGATTATCAGGATTTTCCTTTAACTCTGCACACAATAATATTCCATTTCTTTTAGTTTTATTAAGCTTAAACTCTTCATCCTCATAAAAATATCCATAATGATCAAATTCAGCTATGTTTTTATATATTGGTTCTTCATATATTGGTTGTTCATGAATTTTTCCCTCATATTTAAAATTGTCACTTCTAAATAATCTCATTAGTGTCACAGTTGTTGTCAATCTCTCATCAGACTCAAAATTTGCAAATATATTTTTAAGGTTTACTGAAGCAGAATTATATTTTTTATATATTCCAGTTTCAAAAAACATTAATAAATCTTCATGTTTAGTTAATATCTCATCTGCATCTACTATGAGTATCCATTCACCTTTTGAATAAGATATTGATTTATTTCTCATATCTGAAAAATCATCATTCCATTTTTGAAAATAAACATTACTTGTAAATTTTTTTGCTATTTCTACAGTTTTATCCTTAGAACCTGTATCTAGTATTATAAGCTCACTATCTAACCTTTCTATAATAGGTTTCAATGATTTCAGTGATTTCCCTAGAAATTTTTCTTCGTCTTTAACCATCATTACAATACTAAGTAACATAATCTTGTTCCTTTCTGTTATAAATTATTAAAAATAAAGAGTAAAGCAATGCTTTACTCTTTATCCCTTACTTTTTATATTATCCTAATAGTTGTAATACTCCTTGTGGTTGTTGATTTGCCTGAGCTAACATTGATTGTGATGCTTGTACTAATATATTCATCTTAGACAAATTAACCATTTCTGATGCTACATCAGTATCTCTTATTCTAGATTCAGCAGCAGTTACATTTTCTAATGTGTTATTTAAGTTATTTTGAGTTGATTCTAGTCTATTTTGTTGTGCTCCTAATTTAGCTCTTGCTGAGTTTATAGATGCAAGTGCTTTATCTAGATTAGATACCATTGTTTTAGCACTAGCAGTACCCACTGTTCCACTATCATTTAAGCTTGATATTGCACTAGCAGTTATTCCAGCTGTACTCATTACACTTGCAGTATTAATCAGATTAACTGTTATTTGGTTATCACTTGCATCATTTGCTCCAACTTGTAATTTTATTTCTGTAGCCTTACCATCTAACAATGTTTTTCCATTAAATGATGTTGATGTTGATATTCTTTCAACTTCACTATTTAATTGGCTTAATTCATCAGATATTTTTTCTCTTTCTTCTTTAGTATTAGTCTCATTTGAAGCCTGAACTGATAAAGTTCTCATTCTTTGTAGTATATTACCAGTTTCTTCTAACGCACCTTCTGCAGTTTGTACAACTGATATACCATCTTGAACATTTCTTCCAGCTTGATCTAAACCTTTAATCTGAGCTCTCATTTTTTCAGATATAGCAAGACCTGCTGCATCATCTGCTGCTCTTTTTATTCTGACCCCAGAAGATAATTTCTCCATAGATTTACTTTGCCCACTTACATTTCTTCCCATTTGATTATTTGCTATTAAAGCACTTACATTTGTATTAACTCTCATTATTTACCCTCCTTAGTGTTGTTGACATCCTTGTCATTTCTACTATTATTTTATCTAACTATATAATCGGACATATTATGCTTAACTTTATACTTTTTTATTGAAAATATTTATTTTTTCTCTGTTTGAATTAGAATACATCGTATTAACTTGTTTTGTTAGTCTATATTCATACAATTCTTTCTTCACTATTGCTAACTGTTCATTAAGAATTCCTTTAATCTTATTATCGATTTCAATCATTCCTAATTCATTGTATTTCTCTATAAAAGAATCTTTATCAATTTCATTTATACTATTTATAATATGTTGTCTCTCATCCAACTTGATATTTATATCCTTATATTTGTTGTTTGTAATCATACTTAAAATTTGCTCAGATATAATTTTGTATAAATTTATCTTTTCTTCTAATTCATTCATGATACCTCCTACTCTTATTTATTCTGTGAAAAATAGTTCATCTGAGAATTGTATTTGTTTAGTAAAGATTCAAGAGCTGAATATTTGCTATACAACTTAGCCTCCTTAGCATTCATTTTTTCTACAAGCCTATTTATATTTTTTTCTTTATCAGCAATATCTTTAGAATATATATTTTCACTAGCAGATGCAGTTTTTGCTATACCTGATTTCTCAGCCAATTTCGACCCAGAGCTACCAGCATATTCATACACAATACTTTTTAGTTTTTCAAACATACCTTTATCTTCAAAATTTGAAGAAAATCCAGCCAAATCTTTATAAACTTTATCACTATTTTCTACTAGAGCCTTTGAAAATTTTTCTTCATTAAATGATATCTGGCCTTTTTTATTGTAATCTGCGTGTTCACTTATACCCATACTTTTTAAAAGATTAATATTACTTGAAGAGCCAAAAAAAGATTTTTGGATATCTTCGACAAAGGATCTCAATTCACTGTCATTTCTAAGTATCCCTTCTTTTGCCTTCTTTTCCCACTTCTCTATTTCCTCAGTTGTCATATCCTCTTTTTGTTTTTCTGTAAGAGGTGGATAATCTGGAGATTTTTTTGTAGTTACTAAGCTATATACTTTATCCATTAATTTATTATAATCCTCAACAAAATCCTTCATATTCTTTACTGCTTTTTCAGTATCCGTCACAGAAGTAAGTTTTGCATTGCCTTTTCCATTAACTGTATAATCTACATTATCTATAGTAAATACATTTTCAGATTTACTTATATATGTATCTCTACCCTTAGAATCTGTAACTTTAGCTTCTAAATTCTTCCCTACCAATACAAACTCTTTGCTTCCACTTCCATCATCTGTAGAAGCAACACCATTTTCTATTGATATTTGATTGGCTAATGCATCATTTCCTGTTACTTTTAAATCAATCTTTGAATCTAAACCTGTTTGTTTTCTAGAAATAATTAGTTCACCTGTCATTTCGCTATATGATGCTTTTATATCTGTATCTGAACAAAGAGAATTTATTTTACTAACTATAGTACTTGTGGTATCTTGTTCTGTTATTGGTATATTTACATCACCTATAGTCAATGAACTAGCACCACTCGCATTTGGAGGAAACTGTGTAACAATTGGAGAAGTTGTATTTAGTTTTATTGTAACCTTAGCAGGCTCAGCCATTTGACTTACTGCAAATTGATAATTTATCTTATCAGCTCCTGCTGAACCACTAGCTGATATTATACTTTCATCAGAACTCTTTATGCTCAGTGATGAATAAGCTTTATTATTTAGTATACTATTTTCTGATGTTACACTAAGATATTTATCATATAGATTCTTGGAGTCTTGAATAACATCTCTATAAATTTCTTGCTTCCATTTAACTATCTGCTGTGCTTGTTTAGCTTTATCAACAGCTTCCTTATCTTTTATCATACTAGCCTCTATTACACCTTCCATATCAAAACTGCCTGAGAGACCTGTAACTCTAATTGGACTTATATTTGACATAATAACCCTCCTTATATTACTCTCTACTTTTGCTACTTGCCTCATACCATATATCTCTAATTTGCTCTATTATTGGGAAAACTTCATCTATTATTTGTATACCATTATTTAAATCTGCATTTGACAATTTATACTTTATAAAATCATACACTTTGTACATATCTTTTGCCCACTGACCTACATCTTGATTCAAAGTAGCCATAAGTTCTGCAAATATATCTTGTACCCTAATTAGCTCCTTATGGGCACTGTCCATATCATTATCAACAATAGCAGCCCTAGCTACTCTTGTATACTTTACTGCTCCATCTACAAGCATAAGTAATAGTTGTTCTTGCGAAGAATATTGTAATTTTTCTATGTTTAAACCCATTTAATTATCCTCTTTTTCTTTCATCTTTACTTTTTTTATCTGCTTCATACCAGGTATCCCTAATTTGTTCTATTATTGGTAATACTTCATCTATTACTTGTATATCTTTTCTTATATTCGCTCTTGATAACTCATATCTTACAAAATCATAAACTTTATACATATCTTTTGCCCATTTACCTGCACTTTGATCTAATGTAACCATTAGCTCTGTAAATATATCCTGAACTCTAACAAGTTCTTTATGTGCCCTTTGCATATTTTTATCTATAATAGATAGTCTAGCTATCTTTGTATACTTCACTGCACCATCTACAAGCATAAGTAATAATTGTTCCTTTGATGCCATAAATATTGAATTTTGCTTATAAGAATTATAAGGGTTTTCTCCATACATATACTACTTCCTCCAAATACTTTTATTTTAAGTTACTTAAAATCTCTATATTTATCTTTGTTGCTTTTATATTTTCATCTTTTATCTTTTCATAAATTTCTTTTCTTAGTATTCCTATATCATTTGGTGCTGATATAGCCAATTTAATATTCTTTCCATCAACACCTACTACCTTAACCTCAATATCTTCTCCTATAAGTATTGACTCTCCCTTTTTTCTAGAAATCACTAACATCCATCATCACCTCTCAATAATGGATGTCTTATACTGTAATTTTCTTCTTGTAAAATTATTTGCATACCATAATTATTTTTTATATTTATTATTATAGGAGCTTTCATATTCACAGTTGATTCTTTTAAAGTTGGTCCAAGAGTTAATATATTAAATATTATAATATCATTAGGCGATTCTACTTTGAGTTTTTCTATTATATCTTGATTTAAAGTTATCTCATATTCATCGATAATCTCAAATGGTGATATAACAATAAATCCTATACAATCTTCTTCAATAGAATTAAATTCTTTTAAAGTATTATTATTTTCTATATCTAAAAGCTCATATTCTTTTAGATTTTCAAACCCTAGTATACCTTTTTTTAATGTAATTTTCATCATATCTGCGTTATTTTACTATATGTAATCTAATATAGATACATTAAATAACTTTCCTCCTGTTTGTAGTGAAGCTTGATAAGTTAATTCTGCCGCCTTTAATTGGACAAGTTTTTCTCCATAATCTATCTCTTCATTTTGTGATAGAATATCCTTTAACTGAATCAAATTTTCATCATTCTTTTCCTTCATTGCATCTACAGTATTTGCTTTAGTTCCATATATAGATCTAGTATTAACTGTATTCTCAATCAACTTATCTACACCACTTAAACATGTCGTTGTCAAGTCTTTTATATCTGCATCACTAGGATTTATTAACTTTCTCGATATATTATTTAAATCTTCAAATGGATCTGTTTTTGTTGGGTCAAAACCAAGAGAACTTAACTTAACATTATATTCTACATTTATACCTTGAGCTATGTTCATACTTAAAGAATCTTGTAGTTTGTTTAAATTTATACCACTGTTAAATTTTAAGCTTACAGAACCATCTGCATTTTCAACATATTGAACAGGTGGTGTACCTGTATTTGATCCTGAAAATATATATTTACCTTCATGTGTTGCATTTAAAGCATTTGCAATTTCTTTCATTTTTTCATTAGTTGAATTACTAAGAGTCTTTAGTTCATCCTCTGAATATGCACCATCACCACTTGCCACCAAAGTTTTCTTTACATCCGATAATAATTTTCCAAGTTGATCTAATGCAGTATCAGTAGTTTCTAACCAATTTCCTGTATCATTACAGTTTTCAATATAAGTCTCCATAGTCTTTATTTCACTTTTTGAATTCAATATTTTTATTGCTTTATATGGATTATCAGATAGTTTGTTTATTTCCTTTGTTGTATTAA
This sequence comes from Clostridioides sp. ZZV15-6598, assembly GCF_020657705.1. Taxonomy (NCBI): domain Bacteria; kingdom Bacillati; phylum Bacillota; class Clostridia; order Peptostreptococcales; family Peptostreptococcaceae; genus Clostridioides; species Clostridioides sp. ZZV15-6598. The sequence continues at coordinate 6,516 of NZ_JAGWCS010000024.1, forward strand.
CTTGTCTATTAACTTTATCTAACCTTTGTAGATTATCTTGTAACGAGTTTAGATAACTGCTAGACATCATACCTGTACTGACTCTCATTATAAATTCCTCCTTCTATTAAATTATTCCATTTATTACAACATCCAACAGTTGCACAGCTGTTGACATAACCTTTGCACTAGCTTGATAGGAACGTTGTACTTTTATAAGCTCTGTCATTTCTTCATCTAACGATACACCTGAAACACTCATTCGTGAACTATCAATATTATTTATAATTTTACGTTGATTCACCTCATCTTGATTTACTTTTTGAGAATCTAAACCCACTGATTCTGCAAAAGCTTTATAGTGGTCACTTATTGTACTTACTTTTCCACCAACTGCCCCAATATCTATTTTTTCGTCTTTTAGTTTAGCAATCTTTGAAGCCTCATCAGCAGTAAGTTTTAGTTCATTTGGGTTACTCTTTATAGCTGGATTTACCTTTATGATATCTTCACCAGCTACATTTGAAGTTATAAAAAAATCTCTTACTGTTATTCCAGCAGACGTATTATAAACATCATTTATCTGTTTAGCTAATCCATCAGATACGTCTTTTAAATCGCTTTTATATGTATCAATCTTACCATGCATTTCAAACAAACCTTGTAAAGTTCCTGATACACCTGTTTTCCAAGTTCCACCTGGATTTTTTAGTTCATTAAGTTCTAATTTACCATCTGCAAGCATATTTTTAACATCGCCATTTTCAAGGTCTAATTTAAAACTTAAGTCATCTAATATTCTATCTCTTTCATCAAGTAAGTCATTCGGAGTAGAGCCAGAACCAGATATAACATCAATAGATTTATTCAAATCTTCAAGGCTTTTTAACATGTCATTTATCTGTTTTATCTCAGAGTCTATATTGTCATCTATATCTCCTTTTAACTTATCAAGCTTTTTATAACTCTCACTTATTAAAGTTGCTAAATTTGATGCATTTTCTACCACTAAACTTTTTTTACTATCGCTATTTATATCCTTTGCTAATGATTCCCACCCTTTGAAAAAATCATCTATACCTGAAGATATTCCATAGTCTGATGGTTCATTTATTATAGTTTCTATAGTATTATAATAGTCATACTTTGAGACTGTCTTACCATATTTATGAGCTTCTGCTCTAAATTGATAATCATAAAAACTATTTCTAGCTCTTGTTACATCTGTTACATGTACACCTGTACCTAATTGACCTCTTCCAATTGCATTGTTCAAACTAGGCATATACATTGGGCTATTTGTGGCAAATTCTGTCCTTTGCCTAGAATAACCTTCTGTGTCTAGATTACTTATATTATGAGAAATTGTCTGTATTGCTTTTTGATGCGCATTCATTCCTGAATTAGCTGTATTTAAAATGGAAAATAATCCCGCCATATTTCTCCTCCCAATATCTATTTTCTAATATTTCCATAAGAATTATAAGTTGTAGTTTGTTTATCAGCTGGTTTTATGAAATTAATCATTTTTTTCGTAAAAATAAGTTCTTTCTTTATTAGAGAATCATTTGATTCCTGTTGATTTTTAGCTAAAGCAATAATGTGCTTTAAATCTGTATATATTTCTCTTAAATATTCATCATTACTATTTTCAACAACTTCACTCATTGGAATATCATCACTAAAAAATTGTCTTCTTTTTATCTCCATAGATGCAAGTTCTCTACTAATATCCTCTAATTTAGGATTTAATCTATTTAAATTTTCTATGTCTTTTTCAACTATATAATCAAATTGTTCTTTTAATAATTCCATCATATTATTAAGTATCTTTTTTTCTTCATACAATATAACTTTTAAGTCTGTAATCATGACTTTATCCTCGCATATCCTCTATCATTTTTTTCGCAATTTCTTCTGGTTTTATTTTGTAAGTTCCATTTTCCAATGCATTTTTTATTTCATCGATTTTTTTATTCCTAATAGTCTCATCACTCATATTTGATATACTTGCCATTTCCTTTGCAAATTTAGATAGCTCTATCTTGTCTGTTTTACTAGTTTTTTGAACTTCCTCAACTTTTTTTACACCTAATGTATTCTTTAAATAATTATTCACTACAATATTTGAACTTACATTTTTAACATCCATATTTTCACCTCCAAAATTACATACTTATAATTTAATTATCGCTCAGAAAATAAAAACATTTATATGATTCAAACATATTTTAAATTTTTTATAAAAATATCCCCTTAGCTAAATTCATACAGAATAGCCTAAAGGGATACTATTTAAAGTGCTAATTTATATCTGAATCTTCTATTTTAGATAATCTTACAGATAATTTTTCATTTGTAATAATGCTTTCTCCATAAGCAAACAATCTATCATTTGCATATATATCTAATTTTTCATCCACATTCTTATTTAGTTTTATTATAGAGCCTTCTTTTAATTCTAGTATATTTTTTATTGTTTCCGTTGTATTTCCTATAGAAACAGCTACATTTACTTTTGCATTAAAAACATTTTGATTTTCTTCTATAACGCCAGTCTTTTCTTCTATTAGTTGCCCAAAATTCAATTCATATATATCCTCTTTTTTGCTATTCATAAAACTTTTCTCCTTGTATAACCTTATCTATACATGTCTATCAACAAGCCTTGTATCATATCAACAGTAGAAACAATATCTATGTTTTCTTTTTCTTCACTAAGTAACTTACTAGTCATATCCTCAAGTTTATTATCAACAATCTTTACATTCTTATAGTATTGATGCTCCCAAAAACTACTATTTTTATCAAGTGAATACATATTATCTACAACTGATTTTAGGTATTCTTTTACTGCATTTTTATATATACTAATATCGCCATAGTTCTGAGTGAGTACAAGCCTTTCCCCTGCCCTTTTTACACTTTCCAGATTTCGTTTTATATCTTCCATTGAGGAAGATTGTTTTACAGAGTTTAAATTGTCATAAAATTTATTATTTTCTTTTAGTTTTTTAACCTCTATATTTCTACTTGGACTTATATTTAGCTTATCTATATTTATACCCATAATAAAGCCTACCCTCTATAATATTTCATAACTTTAGGAATATAATTTTGTGTTTCTTTTGGCATCTTATACAAGTCAGAAATTGATTCAACTCCTCTGCTTTTCATTCTGCCAGGTCCTCCGTTATATGCCATTAATCCCATTTCTATGCTACCTCCAAACATATCTATATACTCCTTAATATGTCTAGTTCCAGCATCTATATTCTGTTCTATATTAAATGGATCTGTTACACCCAAATCTCTGCAATTTTCTGGCATAAGCTGCATAAGCCCCTTTGCACCAGCAGAAGACACAGTATTTGGATTAAAATCTGACTCAACTTTAATTATTGCTTTTATAAGATTTGCATCTATATTATATTTTTTTGATGCTTGCTCCACAGCATTTTCAATTCTGGATTTTACGTTTTTATCCTTTGTATCAACTTCTATAAACTTTCCAACTGTATTATTTGCTATATTATCAAGCTCATTAAATAAATTTTCAGAATCAGATAATAAATTGTATCCACTAGAAGTTTGTTGATTATTCTGTGACAATGCTTTCAATAAGGACATCATAATCATATCAAATCCAGATGAGTTATTGTATCCACAGTTACACTGACTTGTAGAATTACTGCCCGATAATTGTGTCAATGCTAATATATTAATTAGTGAACTTATTTCATTCAATATAATACTCCCCTTTCACAATTTTATAAACTTTAAAGTTAGACTGATAAAACAGCTTTCCACCAAGATTCATTTTCTATATACCATCTAACAGTTTCTTTTATGCCCAAATCAAAATCATATTTTGCCTTCCAACCCAACTCGTGCTCTATCTTAGATGCATCAATGGCATATCTTAAATCATGACCAGGTCTATCATTTACATAAGATATTAAATCCTCGGATTTACCTAAAATATTCAATATAGTTTTTACCACTTCTATATTACTTCTTTCGTTGTGACCACCTATATTATAGACTTCACCAATATTACCCTTATGTATTATTAAGTCTATAGCAGTACAATGGTCATATACATGCAACCAATCTCTTATGTTCTCTCCGTTACCGTACACTGGCAATTGTTTGTCTTCCAAGGCATTTAAAATCATAAGTGGTATCAGTTTTTCAGGAAAGTGATATGACCCATAATTATTTGAACATCTAGATATAGTTGTTGGTAATCCATATGTCCTATAGTAAGAATTCACCAATAAATCTGCTGCTGTTTTAGACGCTGAATAAGGGGAACTTGGATTAATAGCTGATTTCTCTGTAAAGAATAAATCCTTTCTATCAATTGGTAAATCACCATAGACTTCATCTGTAGAAACCTGATGATATCTTTTTATCCCATATTTTCTACATGCATCTAAAAGTACTTGTGTTCCTATAATATTTGTTTGTATAAATAATTGTGGATTTTCAACTGACCTATCTACATGAGATTCAGCAGCAAAGTTAACAACTATATCAAACTTTTCATCTTCAAATAATTTATAGACATGCTCTCTATCTGAAATATCTCCTCTAACAAATTTATAATTTGGCTTATCTTGTACTTCTTTTAATGTTTCCAAATTGCCAGCATAAGTCAATAAGTCTAAATTAACAATAGAATAATCTACATATTTATTAAGCATATAATGTACAAAATTGCTTCCAATAAATCCTGCTCCTCCAGTTATCAGTATTTTTTTCATATTTTTTCTCCTAAATGTCAATTTTAATAAACTTTTATTAAAGTTCCTTATAAATATCTTTAAACTCTTTCTGTGTTTTGTCCTTTGTTGATAGGAATATCTCTTCAATTCCTTCTAAAGGCCAGTCAATAGCTATATTTTTATCATTCCACATAAAACCACTTTCAAATTCTGGATAATAATAATTTGTACACTTATAATTAAATACTGCTTTTTCTGATAAAACTAAAAAACCATGTGCAAAACCTTCTGGAATGTAAAATTGCTTTTTATTCTCATCAGACAGTATTACCCCTTCCCACTTTCCAAATGTTTTGGAATCTTTTCTTAAATCGACTGCAACATCAAATACTTCTCCCTCTGTAACTCTAACTAATTTTCCTTGAGGATATTTATTTTGAAAATGCATTCCCCTCAAGACACCTTTCCTTGAGCTAGATTCATTATCTTGAACAAAGCACATATCAAGTCCAAACTCCATAAAATTCTTTTTATTATAGCTCTCAAAAAAATATCCTCTATCATCATAAAATGCATTTGGTTCAACTATATATAATCCTTCTATTTTTGTCTTTACAAAATTAAATTTTTCCATTACAATAAACTCCTTTAGTAAATAAAATTTATAGTAAATTTTATATCATATTAAATGTATTCATTGGCTAGTTTTAATAGATACTGGCCATACTCAGTTTTTATCAGTGGCTTAGCTAGTTCAATTAACTTCTCTCTATTTATATATCCTTTTGTATATGCAATCTCTTCTAAACATGCTATGTACAAGCCCTGTCTTGTTTGAACTACTTCAACATAATTAGAAGCATCTAACAGCCCCTTGTGTGTACCAGTATCCAACCAAGCCATACCTCTTCCTAAAAGTTCCACTTTAAGTTTTCCTCTTTTTAGATATTCATTGTTTATAGAGGTTATTTCTAATTCACCTCTATCTGATGGTTCAACAAGCTTTGCTATCTCTACAACATCACTATCGTAAAAATATAATCCTGGTATAGCATAATTAGATTTAGGAATACTAGGTTTTTCTTCTATTGATAATACATTTAAGTCTTTATCAAATTCTACAACTCCAAACGCATTTGGATTACTAACATGATACCCAAATATAGTTGCTCCACTTCTTTTAACTGCCTTTTCTAATCTCTCACTAAATCCGTATCCATAGAATATATTATCACCTAATACAAGTGCTACACTATCATTACCTATAAATTCTTCTCCTATTATAAATGCTTCTGCAATCCCATTTGGTTTTTCCTGAATTGCATATGTTATTTTAAGTCCTAACGAACTTCCATCTCCAAATAATTCTTCAAATGCTATTATATCTCTTGGTGTAGATATTATAAGTATCTCTTGTATACCTGCTAACATAAGAACTGACATAGGATAATATATCATTGGTTTATCATATATTGGAAGTGTTTGTTTGGATATACATTTTGTTATTGGATATAGTCTTGTCCCAGACCCTCCTGCTAAAATAATTCCTTTCATTTTTATTCCATCCTTAAATTTGTTTTTTATCATATTATGATTATCGGATAAATAAAAGAAATATTTATATTTTATGTAATATCTTATTTTATTTTCTAAAAACAGTACGTTTAGTTTTCACTTATGTCATATCTTTTTAAATACTCTTCAATAGATTCTTCCCAATTCCTAAATGAATTTAATCCAATTAATCTCAACATAAAATTATCCAATACAGAATATGGCGGTCTTTTAGCCTTACATTTAAAATCTTTACTTTTAATTGGATTTACTTTTATATCTATATTTTTTAATTCAAATATCTTTTTAGCAAAATTATACCAACTACACTCACCTTTACATGTAGCATGATAAACTCCATAATGCTCTGTTTCCATAATATTTATTATAACCTTTGCTAAGTCTACTGTACTTGTCGGACTCCCAAACTGGTCATCAACAACATTAACTTCTTTATTTTCTTTAGAAAGTCTTATCATAGTATTCACAAAATTATTTCCATCACCATATAACCATGCTGTTCTCAAAATAAAATACTTGTGTGAGAATTGTTCTACAAATTTTTCTCCCATAAGTTTGCTATTCCCATAAACAGAATTAGGCTCAATTTTATTATCTTCTCTATATGGATTTTTAGAAAGACCATTGAATACATAGTCAGTTGATATGTGAACAAGTTTAGCATTCACTTTTTCTGATGCTATTGCTAAATTTCTAGCTCCTAAAGCATTTATTTTATATGCAGTTTCTATATTGTCTTCACATGCATCGACCTTTGTATATGCTGCACAGTTTATAATTACATCAGGTTTATTATATGCTATAAAACTATCTACATTAGTTTGATTAGATATATCTAAATCATCTCTTGTTGTAGGTAATACATCATATTTTGGTTGTTTTATACTTTGATTAATTGATTCTAATTGATTGACCAATTCTCTCCCTAATTGCCCATTGGACCCTGTTATTAATATTTTCATTGACTGTTTTACCCTCCAATAAATATTCAACTCTATTTAATAATTAATTATAACATAACTCATATTTTGACTTAGGTAGAATATATATTATTTTATATAAATAAAAAAAGAGATGTAACATTAAATGATTATCATCACATTATTACATCCCTTTAAATCTAAATATATAAAATATATTGTAATTACTAATTAATTATTAAAACCTTATCTAAAATATTTAACTCCAGATTCAAATATCTTTTGATCTTTCTCACCTATGATATTCTTAAATACTTCCTCGCCAATTCTCTCAGAATGCCCCATTTTACCAAACACTCTACCATCAGCACTAGTTATACCTTCAACAGCATAGAATGAACCATTTGGATTAAACTCAATATCATAAGTAGCTTCATTATTAAAGTCAACATACTGAGTTGCTACTTGTCCATTAGCAATTAATTCTCTCATAACATCTTCACTAGCAACAAATTTACCTTCTCCATGAGAAATTGCTATATTGTGAATATCTCCAACATTAGTTTGAGCTAACCAAGGAGATTTATTAGATGAAATTCTAGTTCTAGCAATCTTAGCTTGATGACGACCAATATTATTGTAAGTAAGTGTTGGTGCACTTTCACTTGGAACTCTTATTTCTCCATATGGAACTAAGCCTAACTTAATTAATACTTGGAATCCATTACAGATACCTAACATTAAACCATCTTTTTGAGTTAAAAACTCATTTATAGCTTCTTGCACTCTAGGGTTTCTAAATACAGTAGCTATAAATTTACCAGAACCATCTGGCTCATCACCAGCACTAAATCCTCCTGGTAACATTATTATTTGAGAAGATTTTATTTCATTCACTATTGTATCTATAGAATCTTCTATATCTTTATAAGTTAAATTCTTAAATACTCTTATATTTGCATTAGCTCCTGCTCTTTCAAATGCTCTTGCAGAGTCATATTCACAGTTTGTTCCAGGGAATGCTGGTATAAATACTCTTGGAGTAGCTATACTTAATGATGATTTTTTAGCCTCTCCTTGTGATATATAGTTTATAGTCTCTATCTTTGATTTTACTTCTTCTGTTTTAGTTGGGAATATAGGCTCTAAAGTACTACAATGCGTTTTATATAATTCGTCTAATGAAATCTCTTCACCTTTAATAACTATACTAGCATCTTTAACTGTACTTCCAAGCACTATGTAATTATATCCATCTAACATACTTAAATCATCATTTGCTAATTCAAGTACTATATTTCCATAACTAGCTTCAAATAATTTATCATCTGTACATACTTTTTCAGCTTCTTCATTAAACTTAAATCCTATTTTATTACCAAAAGCCATTTTACTTATTGCTTCACCCACACCTGCAAATCCTAATGCATATGTTGATAAAACTTTATTTCCATGTATAAGTTCTCTTACTTTATCTAAATTTTTCTTTAGTTCTTCAAAATCTATAACATCATTTTCTGCTTTATTTACACATAACATTACCACTTTTGAATCTGCTTTTTTAAATTCTGAAGACACTACTTTTCTAGCATCTACTGTATCAACAGCAAATGAAACTAATGTTGGTGGAACTTCAATATCTTTGAATGTACCAGACATACTGTCTTTTCCACCTATAGCAGGTATCTCGAACTTACTTTGTGCATAAAATGCTCCTAAAAGTGCTGAGAATGGTTTACCCCATTTTTCTGGATTGTTACCAAGTTTTTCAAAGTACTCTTGGAATGTAAGTCTTGTTGTACTGTAATTTCCTCCAATAGCAACCAATTTACATACAGATTCTACTACTGCATATAAAGCTCCATGGAATGGACTCCATTTTCCTACTTTTGGATTATATCCATAAGTCATTATTGTAGAAGTATTAGTTTCTCCACCAAGAACTGGTATCTTAGCAACCATACCTTGAGTTGGAGTAGCTTGATACTTTCCACCAAATGGCATAAGTACTGTATTTCCACCAATTGTATTATCAAACATCTCTACTAATCCTTTTTGAGAACAAACGTTAAGGTCTGATAATACTTTTGTAAACTTATCTTTCATACTTGCAGATTTAACGTCTTTTACTATTTCATTAGAAGCAAAGAATGTATTTTCTTCATCTACTTTAGAAACATGAACATCAGTAGTTTGTTTTACTCCATTTGTATCTAAAAATTCTCTATTTATATCAACAATTGCCTTTCCATTCCAGAACATTCTTAAATATCCTGTGTCAGTTACTGTAGCTACATGTGTAGCTTCTAAGTTTTCTTCTACAGCCAATTGTATAAATTTATCTTTATTCTCTTTTTTTATAGCTACTGCCATACGTTCTTGTGACTCTGATATTGAAAGCTCTGTTCCATCAAGTCCATCGTATTTTTTAGGCACTAAATCTAAGTTTATATCTAAACTATCAGCAATCTCACCTATAGCAACACAAACTCCACCTGCTCCAAAGTCATTACATCTTTTTATCATTTGAGCAACTTCTTTATTTCTAAAGAATCTTTGTATTTTTCTTTCGTTAGGAGCATCACCTTTTTGAACTTCTGCACTACAAGTTAATATTGATTCTTCACTATGTTCTTTAGACGAACCAGTTGCGCCTCCACAGCCATCTCTTCCTGTTTTTCCTCCAAGAAGAACTATTACATCTCCTGCTTCTGGTCTTTCTCTTACTACATTTTCTTTTGGTGCTGCTGCTATAACTGCACCTATTTCCATTCTCTTTGCAACAAAGTTTTCATCATACACTTCTGCAACTTGTCCAGTTGTAAGACCTATTTGGTTACCATATGAACTATATCCATGAGCTGCTTCTGTAGTTATTTTTCTTTGCATAAGCTTTCCAGGTAAAGTGTCCTCTAAAGTTGTTCTTGGGTCAGCACTTCCTGTAACACGCATTGCTTGATAAACATAACTTCTTCCTGATAATGGGTCTCTTATAGCTCCACCTAAACAAGTAGCAGCTCCACCAAATGGCTCTATTTCAGTTGGATGGTTATGAGTTTCATTTTTAAACATTACTAAATATTTTTCCATTTTGCCATCGACTTCAACATCCACATTTATACTACATGCATTTATTTCTTCACTTTCGTCTAGGTCATTTAGTTTTCCATTTTTCTTTAATTCTTTTACTGCAACTGTAGCTATATCCATTAAGCATATATCTTTATGTCTGTTAACATATACATTGTCTCTTGAGTTAAGATACATTTGATACGCTTCTTTTACTATATCATTAAACTTACCATCTTCTATTTTTACATTTTCTATTTCAGTCATAAAAGTAGTATGTCTACAATGATCAGACCAATAAGTATCTAGAACTTTTATTTCTGTTATAGTTGGGTTTCTCTTTTCTGTATCTTTAAAGTATTTTTGAACATGTTGTAAGTCTCCTAAAGTCATTGCTAATCCTTTGTCACTTACAAATGATTTTAATCCATCTTCATTTAAATCTATAAATCCATCTAATATTTCAACTGCTGTTGGTATCTCAGTTTCCATTTTTAATGTTTCTGGTTTTTCTAAAGATGCTTCTCTACTATCCACTGGATTTATGCAGTAATCTTTTATTTTGCTAAATTCTTCATCAGTTATTTTACCTGATAATATATAAACCTTTGCTGTATTGATAGCAGGTCTTATACCTTGATTTACTATTTGGACACATTGAGCTGCCCAGTCACCCCTTTGGTCATATTGACCAGGTAGGAATTCTATTGCAAATACTCTTTCTCCATTTAATTCTGGTATTTCCTCATAGTATACTACATCTAGATTTGGTTCAGAAAATATTGTCTTTGCTGCATTTTCATAAACATCTTCTGATATTCCTTCTACATCATATCTATTTAATATTCTTAAATCTTCTATACTACTTATGTGTAAACTTTCCACTAAATCCTTTTTTAAAGCTTTAGCCTCAAGGTCAAATCCGTCTCTTTTTTCAACTAGCACTCTTCTAACCATTGAGTCTTTATTTCCAGTATTCAACATACCTTATCCTCCATTTTAGAAAAATTATCTACCTATGTCTGTTCTATAGTGCATTCCTTCAAAATTTATTTTCTTTATATTTTCATAAACTTTTTCTGCTGCATCTTTAACTGTAGCTGATTTTGTAGTTATACCAATTACTCTTCCCCCATTAGTGACTAAATTACCATCAAGCATCTTAGTACCACTGTGGAATACTACTATATCATCATCTAAATTTTCAAGACCAGTTATAACTTTTCCTTTTTCATAACTGTCTGGATACCCTCCTGATGTAAGCATAACACATACAGCTTCATCATCACTATAATTTATTTCTATATCTTTTAACTTATTATCAAGTATAGCTTCCATTATTTCATGTAAATCTGTTTCTAATCTAAATAAAACAGACTGTGTTTCAGGGTCTCCAAATCTTACATTATATTCAAGTACTTTCTCTCCATCATCAGTTATCATAAGACCAACAAATAAAATGCCTTTAAAGTTAAGTCCATCTTTTTTGAATCCTTCTAATGTTTTTTCTAACACTGTTTCTTTTACTTTATTTGCTAATTCTTCTGTATAGATTTCACTAGGTGAAAAAGTTCCCATTCCACCTGTGTTTGGTCCTTGTTCATAATTGTTTACCTTTTTATGGTCTTTTGCACTTGCCATAGGAACTATTGTATCATTGTCTACAAATGCCAAGATAGAAGTTTCTATACCTTTTAAAAATTCTTCAATTACTATTTTATCTCCAGCAGTTCCAAATTTCTTATCTGACATCATTTCTTTTAAAGTTGCTATAGCATCTTCTCTATTTTCAGGTATTACAACACCTTTTCCAGCAGCTAATCCGTCCGCTTTTATTACCACTGGATACCCAAAGCTATCTATTTCTGATATAGCTTCTTCTAAGTTTGTATATTCTTTGTATTTTGCAGTAGGTATATTATGTTTTATCATAAAATCTTTTGAAAAAGCTTTACTTCCTTCAAGTTGAGCACATTTTTTATTAGGTCCAAATACTCTTAAACCTTCTTTTTCAAACTCATCTACTATTCCCATAACTAGTGGTACTTCTGGACCTACTATTGTTAAACCTATTTTGTTTTCTTTGGCAAACTTTAAAAGTCCTTCTATATCAGTATCACCTATATTTACACATTCTGCTACATTTGCAATTCCTGCATTACCTGGTGCACAATAAACTTTTTCTACATTTTTTTCATTGCTTAATTTCCAGCATATAGCATGTTCTCTTCCGCCACCGCCTACAACCAATATCTTCATAATATCCTCCTTAGTGTTTGAAGTGTCTTATTCCTGTAAATACCATAACCATATCATACTTATCACAAGCTTCTATTGAATCTTTATCTTTTATAGAGCCACCTGGCTGAACTACTGCTGATATTCCATATTCATGAGCTAATGTTACACAATCATCAAATGGGAAAAATGCATCTGATGCTAAAACAGCTCCTGTAAAATCTTTATCTTTATTATTTTCAAGAGCATTTTTTAATGCCCAAATTCTTGATGTTTGTCCACAACCTAGAGCTAGAGTTTGACCATTTTTTACTATTGCAATTGCATTTGATTTCATATTTTTTACTACTCTCATACCAAATTCCATATCTTTAAGTTGTTCATCTGTTGGTTTTGCTTTTGTTACATTTTCGCTTTTTTCTGCTAATGTATTATTTCTATCTTGTATCAATAATTTTCCATCTAAGTATTTCATTTCATATGGCTGTAAACTATTTTCTATCTTAGCTAATTTTAAGATTCTTAGGTTTTTCTTTTGTTTAAGTATCTCTAATGCTTCTGGTTCAAAATCATACGCTACTACTATTTCTAAGAATATTTCATTTAATTTCTCTGCTGTAGCTTTGTCTATAGTAGAAGTTATTCCTACTATTCCACCAAAGATTGATACTTTATCTGCTTCATAACATTTTGTATATGCTTCAAAAGCATCTCTTCCTAATCCTACACCACATGAATTAGCATGTTTTATAGCTACTGAAACTACTTCTTCACTGTCTTTAAATTCTCTCATAACTTCTAAGCAACCATGTAAATCATTTAAGTTGTTGAAAGAAAGTTCTTTACCACCTAGTTGTTCATAATTTAATATTGGATTTTTTGCATTTGATTGTGAATATAAGAAACCATTTTGATGTGGATTTTCTCCATATCTTAAAGTTTGCTCTTTTTGGAAAGTTAAATTTAATATGTCAGGATATGTATCTCCTACTTCTCCAGCAAAATAGCTAGATATTAAAGCATCATATCTTCCTGTAGTTGAGAAAGCTTTATATGATAATTTTTTTCTATCTTCTAATGTCATTGTGTCTGTTTTTAATTTTTCTATTATAGAATCATAATCTTTTATATCTACTACTACTATTACATCTTTATAGTTTTTAGCAGCAGAACGTATCATAGATGGTCCACCGATATCTATATTTTCTATCATTTCATCATGGCTTTTTCCAGCTTTTAAAGTTCCTTCAAAATCGTATAGATTTACAGCTACTAAATCTATTGAATGTATTTTATGTTCATTTACAGTTTCTACATGAGATTCTTTGTCTCTTTTGTAAAGTATTCCACCATGTATATATGGATTTAATGTTTTTACTCTTCCATCCAATATTTCTGGGAAGTTTGTAACATCTTCAACTTGCATTACATTAACTCCATTTTCTTTTAATGTCTTAAAAGTATTTCCTGTAGATATAATTTCATAATCTAATTTATTTAATTCTTTAGCAAATTCAACTACACCTGTTTTGTCAGTTACACTTATTAAAGCTCTCTTACTCATTTATAAACACTCTCCTACCTTGAAGTTTTAATTTATTTTCACAAAAAAGACTTAAACTCTCTTTCAAAATCCTATGTTCAACTTCTAACACTCTTTTTGCAAGTGTTTTTGCATCATCATCTTGATTTACCTTAACTACATCTTGCATTATTATTGGTCCAGTATCAGCACCTTCATCCACAAAATGAACTGTAGCACCAGTTACTTTAGCCCCATAATCTATTACTCCTTGATGGACTCTTTCTCCATAGAATCCAGCCCCGCAAAATGAAGGTATTAATGATGGATGTATGTTTATCATTTTGTTTCTAAACTCATTAACCAGCTTTGGGCTGATTATTTTTAAATAACCAGCCAAAACTACTAAATCTATTTTATTTTCTTTAAGAATTTCTATTATCCTGTCTTCATTAGTTTCACAAATTGCCTTTATGTTATGATTTTTAGCTCTCTCTAAACCATAAGCATCTTGCTTACTTGAGATAACTACCTTAACCTGACCTTTTATCTTTCCAGACTCAGTACCATCTATAACTGCTTGTAAATTTGTTCCTCCACCAGATATTAAAACTCCTATATTTAGCATAATTCTACACCTTCATGACTATCTACTACTTCACCAATTATATATGCTTTATCTTCTAATAATTCACTGTATTTTTTATCTACATAAGCAGCATTGTCATTTTCTCTATTATTTATAAAGTCTACAACATCGTTGGCATTTTCTTTATCTACTATTAAAACTAGTCCAATACCCATGTTAAAACTCTTATGAAGTTCTCTCTCATCTACAGCATTAAAACCTTCTATCATTTTGAATATAGGAGGTTTCTCCCAAGATTTTTTATTTATATCTAATCCTAATCCTTTAGGTATAACTCTTGTTATATTTTCTATAAGCCCTCCACCAGTTATGTGAGCTATAGCTTTTATATCATGTTTAGCTAATACATCTAAAGCTAACTTAACATATATTTTAGTTGGTGTTAAAAGTGCTTCCCCAACTGTCATTCCTAGTTCTTCTACATATTGTTCCATCTTATAATCATAAGTTTCTAAGAATATCTTTCTTATGAAAGAAAATCCATTACTGTGTACTCCACTTGAAGATATACCAACTAATACATCTCCTGATTTAACATCCTTTCCAGAAACAATCTTTTCTTTGTCTGCTATACCTACAGAGAATCCTGCTAAATCATAATCATCATCTCCATACATTCCAGGCATTTCAGCAGTTTCTCCACCAATTAGTGCACAACCAGACATCTTACAACCATCTGCTATTCCGCCAACTACTTTTTCTATATGCTCAGGAACTAATTTTCCAAGAGCTATATAATCAAGGAAAAATAATGGTTTAGCACCTTGACATATTAAATCATTTACACACATTGCAACTAAATCTATTCCAACAGTATCATGCTTGTCCATCATTTGAGCTATTTTTAACTTAGTCCCAACACCATCTGTAGATGCAAGCAAAACTGGTTCTTTCATCCCTACAAAATCTTTTAAACTGTATAATCCACTGAAATTACCTAAATCTCCAACTACATTTCCATCATAAGTTCCTTTTATTTTACCTTTTATAAGGTCTACTGCTCTATTTCCTTCATCTATATCTACACCTGATTCTTTATATGTTAACATGAAAGTAGTTCCTCCTTATCAATTTTCTTAACTGGGTATTCTCCATCAAAACAAGCTTTACAGAAAGTAGACTTATGTTCTGCTGCATCTAACATTCCTTCTATATCTAGGAATTTTAAACTATCACATCCAATATATTCTCTCATTTCTTCTACGTTGTTACTTGATGCAATTAACTTAGAGCGATTTGGAGTATCTATTCCATAATAACAAGAGTAAGCTACTGGAGGAGATGTTATTCTAAGATGAATTTCTTTTGCTCCTGCTTCTCTTAAAGATTTTACTAACTGTTTAGATGTAGTTCCTCTTACTATTGAATCATCTACTAAAATTATAGATTTTCCTTTTATTACTGTTGAAAGAGGATTTAATTTTATTTTTACAGCTATTTCTCTTTCTTCTTGTGTAGGTTTTATAAATGTTCTTCCTACATATCTATTTTTAACTAGACCTTCACTTATTTTTAATCCACTGGCATTTGCATAACCAATAGCCCCTGGCCAACCTGAATCTGGAACTGGAACTACTACATCTGCTTTTACATTTTCATCTTGAGCTAATCTTTCACCACATTTAATTCTGAATTCATATGCATTTACATTATCTATAGTTGCATCATTTCTTGCAAAGTATATGTGCTCAAATATACAACTTTTCTTAACTGGTTTATAATTTTCTGAATGAAAATATGATTTTAATTCGCCATCTTTAACTACTATTATTTCTCCTGGCTCTACATCTCTTACAACTTCTCCGCCAAGTATGTCTATTGCACAATTTTCTGATGCAAATATATATTCATCACCCTTTTTACCAAGTACAAGAGGTCTGAATCCATGTGGGTCTCTAACTGCAACCAATTCATCTTGACTCATTATTACAAGAGCATATGCACCTTTGATATAGTCCATTGTTACCTTTAAACTTTCTACTATATCACCTTTGTAATATCTTGCAAGTATATATAAAATTACTTCTGTATCTGAATTAGTTTGGAACATATACCCGTCTTCTTCTAGCATGTCTTTTAAATAATTTGCATTTACTAGATTTCCATTATGAGCTATAGCTAATTGTCTTTTTCTGCAACTTCCAACTAAAGGTTGACAGTTGGAAACATGACTTCCTCCAGCTGTTGAATATCTAACATGTCCAATACCTATATTTCCTTTTAACTTAGATAATTCACTTTCCTTAAAAACATCTCCAACTAATCCCATATCTTTTTTGTACTTAATTTCTCCATCATCTAAAAGAGCTAAACCACAGCTTTCCTGCCCTCTGTGTTGCATAGAATATAAAGAATAATATAGTTCTTTAGTTACATCTTTATTAGAGTAAATCCCTAAAACTCCACACATACATTTGCCTCCTATTTATTATTCATTCTCGAAAGTACTTCCGTATAACCTTCTACAAGGTCTCCAAGGTCTCTTCTAAATCTGTCTTTGTCTAATTTTTCATTTGTGTTTACATCCCAAAGTCTACAAGTGTCTGGTGATACTTCATCAGCTAATATTATATTTCCTTCAGAATCTTTACCAAACTCTATTTTAAAGTCAACTAACTTTAGGTTTAATTTTAAGAAGAATGCTTTTAGCAATTCATTTATTTTTAGAGTTTCTTCTCTTAAGAATTTCAATTCTTCTCTAGTTGCCAATTTCATTGCCACTGCATAATCATCATTTAACATTGGGTCACCATAATCATCATTTTTGTAGCTTATTTCAAAGATTGGCTCATCGAAAACTACACCTTCTTCAAGGCCAACTCTTTTGCAAATAGAACCAGCAGCAATATTTCTTACTATTACTTCTAATGGTAAAATCTCTACTTTTTTAACTAACATTTCTCTATCTGATAAACTTTTTATAAAGTGTGTATTTATATTATTTTCTTTTAACATTTCAAAGATTATTGTTGATATCTTATTATTTAGTATACCTTTTGAAGATATTTCTGCTTTTTTTTCTCCATTAAATGCTGTTGCATCATCTTTATAATAAACAACATATTCATTTTCATTATCTGTAGAATATACTTGTTTTGCTTTTCCTTCATATAATAACATTTCTGTTACCCCCTTAAATTCTTGTCGTCTTCTAGCACTTTTTGTGCCATTTCTTCTCTATATGATTTTAAATCTTCTTTTAATTTTGGGTATTTTAGAGTCATTATTTGTAATGCCAATAAAGCTGCGTTTAAACCTAAATCTATTGTAACTGTTGCAACTGGTATTCCTTTTGGCATTTGAACTATTGATAAAAGTGAGTCTAGTCCATCCATAGTTGATGATTTAATAGGCAATCCTATTACTGGGATTAGTGTTTGTGAAGCTATTACTCCTGGTAAATGTGCTGCTTTTCCTGCTGCTGCTATTATTACATCTGTATCATCTTCTATTTCTTCTAGGAATATTGAAAGTTGTTCTGGTGTTCTATGAGCAGATAATGCTCTTGCTACAACTTCTATTCCATACTTTTCAAGCAGTTTTATCCCTTCTTCTAATTTTGGATAATCTGATTTTGAACCCATAACTACTGCTACTTTCATTAGACTTCCCCTCTCCGTTTATAAGTTATTTTACACTTTAAATCATTCGCATCATTATACGAATTATACATCTTAAATTTTATATTAATATACATATATTATCAACTCTTTTTTGAAATTTTTTAAAAAAAATATTCCTTGTGTTTTTTTCATTCGCCCCCTTACGAACTTTATTTGCTTTTTTTGATGTCTAACAAAATTACTTTTCATTTATTTATTATTTTTTGATAAATAAATATATTTTATATAATTTAAAGTAAACTTACATAGTAATTTTTAAATTATAATATTCATAATTCAGTAAGACACTTACTTCTATAAGATATTTACATCAAAATCTATACTAAAAAAGGAAGTTGATTATCATAAATCATCTTCCTTTTCATAGATATACAATTTTATAGCTGTTGACTTACAAAATATCTAGTTTTTAATTTTATTTTATCAATCAATTTATATCTTACTAATAGTTAAATATCTTTAAATAATTTTTTGTACAATAATGGTATTTCTTGATAATTCAAAATTATAAAGTCAGGTTTATAAACCAACTCCTTTACCCTATGTTCCCTATGATTCATCCATATACTCTTCCAACCAGCTTTTTTAGCACCTATTACATCATTTTTGTAAGAGTCACCTACATAATATGTATTTTCCCTATCTAAACTCATAAATTGCTCAACCAATCTAAAAATATTAATGTCTGGCTTAGAAAAACCAACTTCACTAGAAATAAAAATATTCTCTTCATCAACCCACTTCTCAATATTTAATTGATTTAATTTCATTCTTTGATGCGAAGATGGTCCATTAGTTATAATTCCAATATTAATATTTTTTTCTTTAGCAAAATTTAAAACTTGCTCCATTTCTGGGATTAAAGTGATTTGTGATTGTTGATATATATACTCATTTTGAAAATTTTGAGCATCTTTTTCTGTAATGGGATTTCCCAACTCTTCAAAAGCTTTTATTATTCTATAGACATGCATTTCTTCAATTGACATTTTTCCACTCTCAGTCAAATGAAATACCTCATCACTATGCTTTCTGCTACTGATATATAAATCCTTAACAGAAATATTCTTTATTGAAGAAAATACTTTGTCATATGCAATATAAAAAGGCGTTAACTGATTGTATAAAGTATCATCTACATCAAAAATTAAATTAATCAAAATATTAGTCCTCCCAAATTTAATAGTGATAAATATAATTATACTATAAATACCTAGTATAATAACATATATCTGTAACTATATTGGCAATAGTAAAATAGTTAAAAGTTTTACTTAAAAGTAAAACTATATCTGTAGATTTAAGCATACAAATAAAAAAGGCAAGCTATATATTTAAATTATATAACTTGCCTAAATATTTAATTTTAGAAACTTAATCATTAGATATTTTCAATTTTTTTATTTTATTATCATTATATGTGAATTCTTCAAATTTATGTATTGATAATGGTTTAGAAAAAACATAACCTTGAATATAATCACATCCAATACTTCTTAGGAAATGTACTTGTTCAACCTCTTCAATACCTTCAGCAATTACTTTCATCCCAAGTCTTCTGCTAAGTTCAATAATAGATTCCACAACAACTTTACCACGTTCTATATTATTTTTACTAACAAAAAATGAACGATCTAATTTAATTATCTCGACTTTAAACTCCTTTAATATCCCTAATGATGAATATCCAAATCCAAAATCATCTATAGAACATTTAAAGCCTTTACTATGAATATCATCTATTACATCAATAGCTTCTGGATTTTCTAAAAAAATAGATTCTGTAAGTTCTAATTCTATTAAAGATGTAGGTACATTATATTTATTGCATATCATCTCATATTTTTCTAAAAATGATTTATCTTTTAAATGTTGCCTTGATACATTAACAGAAATTCTTAATAACTCTTTACATTCTTTTATCCATTTAGAAATCAATTTACATGTTTCTTCAAGAACATATAGGTCTAATTCACATATAAATCCACTTTTTTCAAAAAGAGGAACAAAATCACTAGGATAAATCATCCCCTTTTCTGAACTATTCCAACGAACAAGAGACTCTGCACCACTAATCTTTCCAGTTTTTATATCAATCTTTGGTTGCAAACATATAAAAAATTCTTTATCCTCAAGAGCTTTTTCCGTTAAATTTGACAATTCCTTTTCAAATATCAATCTATTCTTTTCTATATCACTATAAAAATTAAAATCACTTTTATGAGCTTTATTAAAACTTTTTCTTGCTGTATTTACATGGTCTTGTATTGTAATTAAATCTTCATCATGATTTTCAATCGTGTAAATACCTACTGATATTCTTAAAAAGTATGGGTTTTCTTTGCCTTTGTTAAAATAATTAATCTCATCTTCTATTTTATACAATAGTTCTAAAACTTCTAGTACTGGTCTATTCTTCATAAATAGATAAAATAAGTCTGCATCATGACGACATACAAACTCTTCATCATTAGCAATATTTTTTTCTAAAACATTATAAATATATTTAAGTGTATCATTTCCTTTTTCACTACCAAAACAGTCATTAATTAACTTAAAATCCTTTATGTTTATTGCTATCATCATATAAGTGTTATCAGGAGATTTTGAAATTAAAGGTTTTATTAACATACTAAATTTTGTTGAATTAATACCATTTGTTATATTATCTAAATAAGCAATATCTTCAATTTGTTTTATGTATTTTCTTCTAATAGTATATAAAAGCCATGTTATAATTCCAATAATACAAATGATTATAAAAGTCATTATTATTGTAAAGGTATTTAATTTATTCAATTCACCTAATACAGCTTCTTCAGGCACTATAAGAACAAAATACCAATCATTTAAATCTTTTGTTACTGGATGATACGTTAGCAAACACTTTACATTTTTTGATGAAGTTATTGTAATTTCTCCTGATTCTTCATTCTTAAAATCATCCATCATTTTGGGAACCCAAGGCTCATTTATAGCACCTCTATATTTATGACTAATGTCCTTTATCAACTCACTATTTCTACCTATAAAAAGAGGTTTTCCTTTCTTATCGACAATTTCTATGGTTCCTTTTCCACCAAAATTGTTAATATTAAGAATATCATTCATACGTTCTCTATGAGAAAAACCTACTAAAATACTAGATACCTCATGTTTATCATCAAATATAGGTACACTGTAAAGTACAACATCTAGTGAATCTATTAGTTCTGTGTATTCTTTACCTTCTATACCCTTTTTATATGAAACAGTATTCTTTAAATCCAATTTTTTTCCACTTAAAAACTCTGCTTTACCCTTTAAATCAATTATCCCAATATCAGAATATTCATAACTAGTTTTTCTTTTTGATAAATAATCATATCGACTATCACCTTCATACTGTTTAATAAAATCTGCCATTAGTTTTAAATCGGATAAAATAAACTTAATTTGATTATCAACATTTGCTACAATTTGTGTAGACACATCGTTTAAATAGTTTTTAGTTTGCTTATTAGATATGTTATACAGTTTTACAGTAGTAAAAACAGTAATTACAAGAATTGAAATAATAAGTGCACATAAAATTGCAGACAAAACCATATTGTTTTTTTCGTACCTTGATAATTTCATTTTTTGTCCTCCAAACTGTAAGTCCATTTTTAGCATAAATACTAGCTCTACAAATTTTATTACTAAAAAGCTATCCACACTATATTATAATATTCTACTTCTCAATATTCAACAAAACTACTTTATATTTCAATAATAATTCATGAATAATCGTTTTTATTGATTTTATTTATGTAATATTCTTTCTTATATTGCTGTAGAATATTGTTTAAAAACAAATTTTATAATCTAATGTTATATTTCTATTTACTCAAGACTAACAAATTTTATATCATTATAGCTAAAAAAGCTATCTCATATTTTGAGATAACTCTTTATTTTAATGAGACACTTAATATCTCATAAATATATTATTATAACTATTACTTATTTTCTTTAATAACACGACATGGATTACCATAAGCTATAGTATTAGATGAAATTGACTTTGTTACTACACTACCTGCACCAATAGTTACATTGTCTCCTATTGTTACTCCTGGTAAAATAATACTACCTCCACCAATCCAAACATCATTACCAATTTTTACTGGGGCAGTTATAGTTTTGCAAAAGTTAAATCCACCATCAGTTCTTTCCTCAAATCTATCTTTAGCATTAGTTGGATGAAATGCTGTATATATTTGTACATTTGGAGCAATCAATGCATTGTCACCTATTATGATTTCATTATCATCTAAAAATGTACAATTCATATTTACTTCGCAATTATTACCAAAATAAATGTTGTTTCCATAATCAGCATAAAAAGGTGCAGTAATCCATATATTTTTTCCTTTTCCGCCTAAAAGTTCTGTTAAAATACGTTCTTTGTTAATATTATCATCGGACTTCAAATTATTATACTCTTTTGTCAAATCTTTGGCCTTGTGCCATTGACACAATAATTCTGTATCTCCACAGTCATATAATTCTCCTGCCAACATCTTTTCACGTTCTGTCATACAAACCTCCTAAAATATATTAACTAAAAATAACATTTGATATTAGTATTAGTACATAGTTTTAATATAAAAAATTAGCTCTTCGCTGAAAATATTTTATTGAATATTTAATCTACTTATGACTCATAAATGCAGAGTTAGGAGATAATTATGGCTCTACTTAAATTAAATCCATACTATATATATTTTCACTATTCACTGAATCAAAATAACTAAATTTAAAGCCTATTTTTTTCAATAAATTATTTGAGGCCAAGTTATCTGGTAAAACACTTGCTAATACTTGTATACAGTTTTGTTCTGTTTTTAGCCAATGCAATAGCCCCTTTATTGCCTCTTGTGAATATCCTTGCCTTGCATACTTTGGGCAAATTGTACAACCAATCCAATACATTTGATTATCTTGCTTCACATATAAATCGCCAATAAGTTTTTCTGATGTTTTTCTAATATGGCAAGCTGTATACCTTCTTCAAAAGAATTTTTACTAATCAGAACTTTACTATATTCATTTTTAGTCAATCCTTTGAATTCTTGATATTTCATCCATTGTTCGTCATTTCGGTAAGACATAAAGATATCAATATCACTTTCTTGGAATCTTCTAATTTTACACCTTTTAGTTAGCATATCTACATTACTTTCATAAAGATTTTTACTTTAGTAAGAAAAGATATCATTACTACACTCAGCATAACAAATATAACATAAATTACCTTTGTGTTACAATTCATAATTATGTTATTTATTTAATTATTTTTAAATATTTGATATTAGAATTAAAAATTATTTATTGTACCACTAAAAATTTAATGCTATAATGAATCCATAAAAAACGAGAATAGTATCAGCTTTGTTAGAATGGAATAAAAAAATATTATGAATACCAAATTAAAAATACAAAAACAAACAAATCAATTAATTTTAGAAAATAGATATCTTATATTTTCTATGTGAAAGAGAGGTAAGCAAGTGATTTGGCAACATATAAAAATACCAAACGGAAATACAGTGATTTTTTGTAATACATTCATTACTGGAAAATCATCTATGAATATTATTGTTACACATACTCCTATTGTAACTACGCTTGATTTACAGTTAGCATACGAACCTCTTTCCCAATATGATGTAAATGTCTTTGCCTTTGATTTTTCAGGAACAGGTAAAAGTGGTGGTAATGAGAAAGACTTTTCACGTAATTCAATTGTAGAAGACTTAGACTCTGTCATCGCATATATAGAAAAGAATTATTCTTCCAACATACATCTATACGGAAATGCAGGTATTGGTGGCATGTTTGCACAGTATTATGCATGTACAAGCAATAAGTTAAAAAGTTTTGCCCAGTTTGCCTGTGTTGATTATAAAAATACGTCAGGGGTAGGTTATCCTTATCCCACTGTTAAATTATTAAACTTTTTCCTCAAACTTCTTCCTAATTTTCACATAATAGTAAAACCACCTAAATATAAAGGTTATAATGAAGTTCATGATAATGAGTTTTACAAAATGATTGAGCAAAATAACCCTAATATTTGGAAAAATAGCACAAAGGTAATGAATACAATGTTAGAATGTTTTGTAGCACAAGATAGTACAATAAAGAATGGAGTTAACATTCCAACACTTGTTTTTAAAACACTTCATGACAGATATTTCGAACCAGAGTATTTTGATAGCTATTATAATTCGTTGAACTGTAAAAAGAAGCTTGTTGAGATTGATGATGTTCATAATAGCTACTATTTAAATAGTGAAAAATTTTGTCAGACGGTGTATGAGTGGTTTATAGAAAATCAATAGAATACAACAAAAATACTAGACATAAAATTCAAGTTTAATGATTAATATATAATAAAATAAGTAAGAGGTATATGTCATCACAACATATACCTTTTAAAATTCATATGATAAAGACAATTTACCATGGTATATCCTACTACCCTGAATTTACATCATGTAAAACTAAAAATCATTATTCGATAAAATTGCTGTAATTCTTCTTTTGTTTAATTTATCAAAATAAATAGAGATTATAGCAAGTGTCACAAAAATAGCAACTTTCGTAACCAATTCAGGAATTGGAATATAAATTCCTGCTCGTAGCTGTACAAGAGTTTGTATTGGAAGCATTACCCCAATAACTTTTAATGTTACTAATATCATCCTATATAAAACTAATGAAATATAGCTTTTCTTTTTTATTAATAGATAGATAATAATAAAAACCAAAGGGCTAATAATTCCCATATCAAGTACATAAGTAATTTCTGTAGTATACATTTCTATTCTCTCAAGTGTACTACCTGTAAATAATGAATGTAATACATCTGGTAACCATGCAATAATATTTGAAGCACCTGCCAATATCAAAAACACAAATTCTACCTTTCTTAAATGGAAAGAACAGTTATAACAAAGTGATATTCCATAAATCTCCAATAGTAAAGTAAAAAGAGTGAAAAATGAAATTGAAGTTAACAAAATATACACTAGTTGTAATTGATTATGTGCAACTCCAAATGAAATACTAAAGGCATAATACAAAATGATACCTAGAATTGTGAGAAAATTTGTTTTTTGTTCTACTGTATCTATATCACGAAATATGTATGAACCAATAACTGGAACAACAATTAAAAACATTGCTAAGTCTGAACCTATCAATATAGGTGCTTTGAAATATGAGTCATATTGATAGATACCTGTACCATACATCTCAATAACCTGCCCATACAGGTTTATTGCCTCATATTTATTATCTATGGAAAATGAAAATATTCCACAAACTGTAATTATTAGTAATAATATAAATATAATGGTTGCTGAAATATTTAGCCAGGTCATTTGTTTTTTCTTCATCATTTGATTTCCTCCCTAAAGTAAAGTGTCTAAAGATTATAAGTGTTGTTAGCTAGGCTAACTGAAAAACACCTTGTGTGAAATTATAGTAATAAGTTACTATTTACACTATAGCAACTTATTACTATAATGTAAATAATATATTTAACATGAAGGGAGTATCTTATGCAAATTAAAAATATGATTAGAAATTTTAGTGGTGAAAGAAATAATGAAGTTCGTGGTATTTTTGCAAGCATATTTATTTTACAAAACCGATTACAAACTATTTTTGATAAAGCAGATGAACATCTTACTTTAAAACAATTTATGCTTCTTACAATGGTAAAATATGCTGATGAAAAAACTACTTTTACTTATCTTGGGAAACTCTTAGGGTCTTCACGTCAAAACATAAAAAAACTAGCTGTTTCTCTTGAAAACAAAGGGTTTATAACTATTGAACAGGAGCCTAATAACAAAAGAAATACTTCTATTGTACTAACAAAAAAAGCAGATGAATATTCACAAAAAGTACAGGAGCTCCATACTGAGAAACTAAACAATATATTTCAAGATTATTCAAACGAAGAAATCAGTCTGTTTTATCAAATGATTACAAAACTATATACAGGAGTTGAAAGAGAAGAAAAATATTACGAGTAAAATAATTATTTATAGTTCAAAATATAACTCAACTAAGATGTACTATGACTTTGAATTTTACGCATTCCATTGAAAACGCAAATATGACATAAAAAATAATTACATAACTCAATATATATGAAAACACATAAAAAATGGGCGATACAATAAAAAAGAGCTAGAAATGCCTATTTAAAGGCTTTCTAGCTCACTATTAACTTATTCCCACTCGATAGTTCCAGGTGGTTTAGAAGTTATATCATAAACTACTCTATTTACTCCATCAACTTCATTGATTATTCTATTAGAAATTTTTTCTAACACATCATAAGGCATCTTGTACCAGTCAGAAGTCATTCCATCAGAAGAAGTAACTGCTCTTAAACCAACTAAATAAGCATATGTTCTTTCATCTCCCATAACTCCAACAGTCTTAACATCTGGTAATGTTGCAAAAGCTTGCCATATTTCTCTATATAAACCAGCTTTTCTAAGCTCGTCCATATAAACAGCATCTGCTTCTCTTAATATATCACATTTTTCTTTAGTTACATCACCTATAACTCTTATTCCAAGACCTGGTCCTGGGAAAGGATGTCTAAATATTAATCCTTCTTCTATGCCAAGTTCTAATCCTATTTTTCTAACCTCATCCTTAAATAGTTCTCTTAATGGCTCAACTATTTCTTGAAAATCTACGTCTTCAGGAATTCCACCAACATTATGGTGAGATTTTATAGTAGCAGCACCATTTCCATGTCCACTTTCTATAACATCTGGATAAATTGTTCCTTGAACTAAGAAATCCATTTTTCCTAACTTATTTGATTCTTCTTCAAATACTCTTATAAATTCTTCACCAATTATCTTTCTCTTAGCTTCTGGCTCAGAAATTCCTTTTAATTTAGATAAGAATCTATCTTCTGCATTAACTCTTATTAAATTTATATCAAATTTCTCTCTGAATATTCTTTCTACATCGTCACCTTCATTTTTTCTAAGTAAACCATGGTCAACAAATATACAAGTCAAGTTATCCCCAATTGCCCTATGAATAAGAACTGCAGCAACAGAAGAGTCAACGCCTCCACTTAAAGCACATAAAGCTTTTTTGTCACCTATTTTTTCTTTTAATTCTTTTATTTTATCTTCTATAAATGAATCTGTAGTCCAGTCACCTTTTACTTCACATACATTGTATAAGAAATTTTTAAGTATCTTGTCACCTTCTAAACAATGTTCTACTTCTGGATGGAATTGAACTCCATATAGTTTTTGTTCTACATTTTCCATAGCTGCTACTGGACAATCTTTAGTGTTTGCAACTATAGTAAATCCTTCTGGAGCCTTTTCTATTAAATCAGTATGACTCATCCAAACACTACTTGTAGTAATCCCTTCAAATAATGATGATTTTCCATAAGTTATAGATGTTTTTCCATATTCTTTTTCTTGTTTATTACCTTTTCTTACAACTCCACCTAATACATGAGACATTATTTGAACTCCATAACATATACCAAGTATTGGTACTCCTAGTTCAAATATTTCTTTTGATATTGTTGGAGAATCTTCTAGGTATGCACTATTTGGCCCACCTGTAAATATTATCCCTTTAGGATTTTTTGCTTTTATTCTTTCTATGCTTGCAGTACATGGAAGTATTTCACAATATACGTTGTTTTCTCTAACTCTTCTAGCTATTAACTGATTATATTGACCTCCAAAATCTATTACAAGTACTAATTCATGTTTCATAAATTTACATCTCTCCTTGTATAATATAGTTTATATATATATTTATTTTAACACAATACAGTCTAAATTATATTAAATCTTTTTACACAAAAAACCTGTATAGTAACTTCCATAATTTCTAACAAAAGTGAAATTACTATACAGGCTTCCAAAATGCCCCTTATCTTATAGCCAACACATAGGGAGTATAACTCAGCCTACACATTTACTTAACTAGGTCTTTTGGTATAATAATTTCACTCATAGTCAAGATATTTACGGTATCTTGGTAGAGACTCTCAGACCATATCTCTGAGCATATACGAGTGAGTTTATATTTTATATATTTTTTTCTGTTTGCTTTTATTTATTAAAGCTGAGTATTAATTTATCAAAATTTATTACTTATGTCAATAAGTTTTCACTAAATTCTTCTTTTATTCTAAAATTTATATCAGCAAACACTTTTTTTATAGGAATATCTTCATTTTTTGCTATAGTTTTACATTCATTATATTCTGGAGTAGCCTTAACTAATTTATCTTTATAATACCCTAGTTTTATTGTAACTAATCCATATTCTGTATCTAATTTTACAAACTTTCTATCTAAAATTTCTCTGTTGTATGCATTATATCGTACTCCAAACGTGCTAGTTTCTAAAAGCAATATTTCAATAAATTTTTCTAAATCTACTTTATTACATAAAATCGATATTTTCGTTGCAGGTCTATTCTTTTTCATATAAATGCTTTCTGTATAAATATCTAACGCTTTCTCGTCTAATACTTTTTCATACAAATAAGAATATACTTCCGAAGACATATCATCGATATTTGCACTAATTTCATAAATTAATTCTTCTTTTTTTTTTCGCCTAATACTGTTCTTAGCATATTAGGTACTTCAAATTTCTTATGACCTATTCCATATCCAATTTGTATTGGAGAAAACTCAAAATCCTCTACAAACTCATCACACAGAACTTTTATTATTGCAGCTCCTGTTGGAGTCGTACATTCTCCTTTTACATTATTTAATTTGATTGGTACACCTCTTAATATTTCCATAGTTGCAGGTGCAGGTACAGGCATGACTCCATGGTCACATTTTACAAATCCTGAACCAACAGATACTGTACTAGAATAAATCTTATCTATACAAAGTAAATCAACTAATATAGATGCTCCTACGATATCTACAATTGAATCTATGGCCCCTACCTCATGGAAGTGTATCTTATCTATTGTAGTTCCATGAACCTTTGCTTCTGCTTCTCCAATTACCATAAATATTTTTTTAGCATTAGATTTTACATTTTCATTTAAATCACTTTCATCTATAATTTCAAATATATCCACTAAATTCCTGTGAATATGTGTTTCTTTCGTAATTACTTTTACTGTTGTACCTGATATTCCACTTTCATTTTTTGAGCTTATATTTATATTAAATTCATCGCTCATTTTTAGTTTATGAATTTCCTCCAAAAAAATTTCCTTAGGTACACCTAAATTTAATAAGCTTGCAAGGGTCATATCCCCTGATATACCACTTACTACATCAAAATAAAGTATTTTTTCACTCATATATTTCTCCTCAGTTTTAATAATTAAAAATCTAATAAACATTAGATTAATATCATATAATTTATGTCTAATTTATATCAATATATTTATTATAATTTGTTTATCATAGCTGCCAAATATCCTGCCCCAAAACCATTATCAATATTTACAACAGATATTCCAGATGCACAACTATTTAACATAGCCAATAATGCTGCTAATCCTCCAAAATTGGCTCCATATCCAACAGATGTTGGGACAGCTATTACTGGAACATCAACCAGACCTCCAATTACGCTTGCAAGTGCACCTTCCATTCCTGCGACAGCTACTACTACCCTAGCACTATCTATTTTGTGTCTCTTATTTAAAAGTCTATGTATACCAGCCACTCCAACATCATATATTCTATCAACATCATTACCTAAAAATTTAGCTGTATAATATGCTTCATCTGCTACTGGTATATCAGAAGTTCCTCCTGTCGCAATTACAATTTTGCCTTTTCCAATATTGTCTATAGCATGATTTTGAATTTTAAGAATTTTAGATAATTCTTCATATTCAGCATGACTATAAATTTCTTTAACTTTTAAAAATGTTTCTTTTCTGCATCTTGTCCCCAATATATTAGAATCTTTTTGATTCATTTTATCAATAATTCCTAAAATATGTTCATCACTTTTACCTTCACAATAAATTACTTCTGGATATCCATTTCTTAATTCTCTATGATGGTCTATATTTGCATATCCAAGGTCTTCATAGGGTAAATCTTTTAATTGTTCTAATGCAACATCTATATCAATGTTCTCATTTTTAACCTGCTCAAGCAATTTTCTTAAATCCATATTATCGCATCCTTTTAAACTTTGATTTATTCTCTACCAACAATTATACCTTAATTAATATATATCTAACATCATAACCTAAAAAATAACAATACAACTTCAAAGATATTATTATAGTCTAGATGCTAATTATCTGAATATATATTAAAATTGTAAATACATAAAAAATTAGATATATACAAAAGAACTATTTCAACTTAGATATTAAAATCTAAGTCAAAATAGTTCTCTATATTAACATTTATATTTTTAAATATTTTAAGGTTACATCATTCCTGGCATTCCGCCACCCATTCCTGGCATTCCTGCATCTTCTTTTTCAGGAAGGTCAGCAACAGCAGCTTCAGTAGTTAAGAAAGTACCTGCTATTGATGCAGCATTTTGTAAAGCACTTCTACTAACTTTAGTTGGGTCAACTATACCAGCTTCTATCATATTTACATATTTTTCATTTAAAGCATCAAATCCAGTTTCTGCTTCAGCGTTAACAACATTTTGTACAATTACAGCACCTTCAAGACCAGCATTTATAGCTATTTGTCTTAATGGTTCTTCTAATGCTTTTTTAACTATTTGAGCTCCTAGTTTAACTTCTCCCTCTAAACTATCAACTAGTGTTCCTATTGCTGGTATAACACTAACAAAAGCAGTTCCTCCACCAGCTACTATTCCTTCTTCTACAGCAGCTCTAGTTGCATTAAGAGCATCTTCTATTCTTAATTTTCTTTCTTTTAACTCAACCTCTGTAGCAGCTCCAACTTTTACAACAGCTACTCCACCAGCAAGCTTAGCTAATCTTTCCATTAGTTTTTCTCTATCAAAATCTGAAGTAGTTTGCTCTACCTGATGTTTGATTTGATTTACTCTATCTTCTATAGCTTTTTTATCTCCAGAACCATCTACTATTGTAGTGTTTTCTTTAGTTACTTTAACAGATGAAGCTCTACCTAACATAGATAAATCAGCTTCTTTTAAATCATATCCTAATTCTTCTGATATTACTTGACCACCTGTAAGTATAGCTATATCTTGAAGCATTTCTTTTCTTCTATCTCCAAATCCTGGAGCTTTAACTGCTACTACATCAAATGTTCCTCTTAATTTATTAACAACTAATGTAGATAATGCTTCACCTTCTACATCTTCAGCGATTATTAATAACTTTTTACCTTGTTGAACTATTTGTTCAAGAACTGGTAATAGTTCTTGTATGTTAGATATCTTTTTATCAGTAATTAATATATATGGGTCATTTAAAACTGCTTCCATCTTATCTACATCTGTAACCATATATGCAGAAACGAATCCTCTGTCAAATTGCATACCTTCAACAGCATCTAATTCAGTATTCATAGTTTGAGATTCTTCAACAGTTATAACTCCATCTTTACCTACTATTTCCATAGCTTCTGCTATTAATTTTCCAACTTCTTCATCACCAGCAGATATAGAAGCAACTTGAGATATAGCTTCTTGTGTTTCTACTATTCTTGATTGATTTTTTAATTCTTCTACTGCTACTACTACTGCTTTTTGTATTCCTTTTCTTAAAAGTATTGGGTTAGCCCCTGCTGTTACATTTTTTAAACCTTCTCTGATTATAGCTTGTGCTAAAACTGTAGCAGTTGTAGTACCATCTCCAGCTACATCGTTAGTTTTAGTTGCTACTTCTTTAACTAACTGAGCTCCCATATTTTCAAATCTATCTTCTAATTCTATTTCTTTTGCTATAGTTACACCATCATTAGTTATAAGTGGAGAACCAAATTTTTTATCTAATATAACATTTCTTCCTTTAGGTCCTAATGTTACTTTTACTGTATCTGCTAATTTATTTACACCAGCTTCTAAAGCTCTTCTTGTTTCCTCTGAAAATTTAATTTCTTTAGCCATCTTAAACCCCTCCTAATAAATTTATTCTATATTTATTCAATAACAGCTAATACATCACTTTGTCTTAGTATTGTATATTCTTGCCCTTCTATTTTAACTTCTGTTCCAGAATATTTTTGGAATATAACTTTATCTCCAACTGTCAATTCCATCTTTATTTCTTTTCCTTCAACTATTCCACCTGGTCCAACTTCTACAACTTCAGCTATTTGAGGTTGCTCTTTAGCTGCTCCTGGTAAAACTATTCCACTTGCAGTCTTTTCTTCTGCTTCTACTTTTTTAATTACTACTCTGTCAGCTAATGGTCTTATTTTCATTATTCACGCCTCCTAAAATATTAAGTATAGACTAGTTTGCCTATGTTTTTAGTTATTTTTAAATTAATACTACTTTTATATGTAGATTTATATATATACTTTTTATTTATTATCACTCTATCTACTAGAGTGCTAACAATTATTATAATATACCAATCACACATAATTTTCAATACCTTTTTTAATAATTTTTTATAATATTGGTGAAAATAATCTGGCTACAGATTCTTTAATTTTTTGTACAATATTTCTGTTCATGAATACCTCTAGATTAAGCTCTTCACAATGACTTAAATCTTCAAAGAAATCATCTGTCATTACCTTAATAACATCTTCATCATAAATAAAAGCATTTACTTCAAAGTTAAGCATAAAACTTCTTAAGTCCATATTTGCTGTACCCGCAGAAGCAATTTTATCATCTATTATTACTACTTTGGAATGTATAAATCCTTTTTTATACAAATAAACTTTACCACCTGCTCTTAATATTTCTTCAAAATATGAATAAGATGCTATATTAACTATTTTGTGGTCTGCAATTTTAGGAAATATTATTCTTACATCTACACCACTAAGTGCAGCACTTTTTATAGCTTTCAGCAGACTCTCATCTGGAATAAAGTATGGAGTTTCTATATAAACATTTTGTTTAGCCTGACATATAGCAGAAAAATAAGCATAATGAATGTCTTCCCAATCACTGTCTGGTCCACTAGCTACCACTTGTATCATACTTTCACCTACATTTCCGACACTTGGAAAGTAATTTTTAGTAACTAAAACCTCTTTTGTTGTATAATACCAATCAATCAAAAATGTCATTTGAAGCATATATACAGAAATTCCTTTAATTCTAATATGAGTATCTCTCCAATACCCAAACTTCTCATTTTTTCCTAAATATTCATCTCCTATATTTATTCCACCTGTATATCCAATTATTCCATCAATAACAACAATTTTTCTATGATTCCTATAGTTTAACTTTCCTCCTATTATAGGGAATTTTGTAGGTAAAAAAGCTGCTATTTCTATACCTACTTCTCTCATTTCTCGAAAAAATTTTCTATTAAACCAAAATCTCCAACACCCTACATCATCATATAAAATTCTTATTTTAATACCTTCCTTAGCTTTTTTTATAAGCTCTTCTTTTAACACCCTACCTATTTCACTGTCTTTGATTATAAAGTACTCTAAATGAATATGGTCTTTAGCTTCTCTTATATCCTCTATAAGTCTCTTAAATTTTTCATTTCCATCTACAAAAACATCTACTTTATTGTTTTTAGTAAATGGAAACATCCCAGTCTTTAGTAGCATACTTATGACTCTTTTTCTATAGCTACCATCTTCCTCATCTCTTAAAAGCTTATTTTGCCTTATAGATTCTTTTTCTAGTTCAACAATTTCTGTTATCTTTTCTAATGTATCAAAAAGTTTCTTTTCTTTTATATTGTTAGCTAGTTTTTGAGTTTTAAATAATTTTCGTTTTCTAATATTTCTACCCGAAATAGCATATATAATTAACCCTATCCCTGGAAATATGATAAACATCAACAACCAAGACATAGTTTTTGCAGGATCTCTATTTTCAAGTAATATAATTACAGAAATTATGGCTCCAGCTAGATATGATATAATTAAATAGAACAGAAATATTGTGCCTATCACTCCCATAATTCCTTCCCCCTTAAGTCTATTTTCCTATACCAAGCTCTCTTGCATAGTAAAATAGATATTGTTGTGCAAATCCAGACATTTCTCCAAATTTATCAATCCCATAAGTTCTCATTTTAGGTAAACTCATATCTTCATTTATGTAGAACTCTTGCATAACTCTCTTAACCCATACATCAACTGGAAAAGAATCATATTTTTGCATACCAAATAACGCAATACAATCACATACTTTTGGACCTACTCCGTTAAATTTTAAAAGCTCTTTTCTACAATCATCTGTACTTAGATTTACATATTCAGATACCTTATCATTATTTTCTATAACTGCCTGTGTAGTACTCTTTATGTACTTGTCTCTAAAACCTGTTTGACATGCTCTTATTTCCTCTTGTGAGGCTTTATTTAACTCTTCTGGTGTTGGAAATGCATAGTATTCTTTACCTTCATACTCACCTATGTATTTACCAAAACTTTTTGATAAGTTTTCTATAGCTCTTTGTATCATAGGAATTCTATTATTAGAAGAAATTATGAATGATATAAGCATTTCCCATCCATCTTGTCTCAATATTCTTATTCCCCATCCAAATTCAGTAGCTTTATTTAAATATTCATCCATACTTTTTAGATTGTTTTTTATTTCTGTATAATCAGTCCCTAAATCAAAGTAATTATACCAAATACTATTAAACTCCTCTAAATTTGTATTATTTAAATATACTTTATCATCTTCTTTTTTTACATTTAATATTCTACCTTTTGCAACTCCTGTGTATGAGCCATCTTCTTGCTTATGCCATCTAAAACATTGACCACACTCAAATATATGTTTTGGATCAAAATCTGTTACTCCTTCTAGTATAACTACATTATTCTTTTCATAAACATTCATATAAAAAATCTCCTTAATATTTATATTTTTATTTTATTTATCTGCTTAAATACTTAACTGTGATATTTGCATTTTTCTTATTTTAACACAAAGATAAGTAATTTCAAAATTTATAATGTTATTATTATGTAAAATAATATTTTACTTTAAATTTTCAATATAAATAAAAAATGAACTCCAATAAGCTTATACCCATCTACACTTATTAGAATTCATTTTTTATTTATATTATCAGTTATTAATAACATATTATTTTGGTCAAGTAAATTGATATTATAATCAATACTTTTATTCTATATAAATATCTTTATCAAAACTATCGCTGATATAACTTGTATTGTTCCTACAAATAGACCATATAAAGAAACTGCTTTACCTTGTCTTACTAAGTCTTTTACATTAACTTTCAATCCAATTGCTGCTAGTGCTATTATTTCAAATTTATTACTTATTTCTTTGCACAATACAGATAATTCTTTTGGTATGATATTAATTGAAAAAAGTGCACAAGTTATGAAAAAACCAATTACATACCATGGTATATTTATTTTTTTCTTTTTTATTTCATCTTTTTCTTCTTCAATAATTTCACTGTTAGACTTATTTTTCAAATGTCCAAATACTAAAACAACTACAACTAAGAATATTACTCTCACTATTTTGAAAATAGTTGCTAAATCCTTTACATTTTCCCCAACTATAGCTCCACTTGCTACAACTTGCCCAATTGATTGTAATGTTCCACCTATCATTGCTGATGTTTTTACAAGTTCATGACTATATAAAAATTGAGATATTATTGGAAGTAAAAACATAAGAAATATACCAGTAACATTTACGATAGTTATTGCTATTCCTTTTTCTTTGTCTGTAGCATTAACTACTGGAACTGTTGCTGCTATAGCAGAAGAACCACATACTGCATTTCCACTTGCCATGAGAAACCTAAAATTTTCGCCAAAGCCTAGCTTTTTACCTATATAAAGTGCTGATACTATTGTTATTGTCATTTGTAATATTATAAACAATATACCTGAAATCTTTAAATCTATTAGAGTAGATATACTAAGTGTTGCTCCTAATAATACTATTGAATATGATAGCAAATCTGTTTCTGAAAATTTATAACCTTTTTGAAATACGGTCTGATTTAAAAATAAATTTCCTACAAACATACCTAAAAATATAGAGATTGATGCTGCTCCTACCTTAGGTATTAATGTCGAAATAAATATACTAATATAACCTACTAATACTGATACAAACAATCCAGGTAATATTTCTTTTATATTCTTTAATGTAAAACTGCTTTTATTCTTTAACATAATATACCTACCTTCCAATTGATATAGTTTTCTTTACAATAATAGTATATAATTGTAATAACCATAAGTAAAATAAATATATAATATCGTAATGATTAATATTTTTAATGGTTAATGTATATATTACAATTATCTGTAAGTAACTGATAAAAAATACAAAAATTTTGTTATGCAAAGGAGATATAAAAAATTGTTTGAAGAATTAAAAACGTTTGTGGCTGTTGTTGAATATAAAAACTTCACCAAAGCTGGTGAATACCTAAATTTATCACAACCAAGTGTAAGTAAACATATTAAAAACTTAGAAAATTACTTTAAGGTTGTACTCATAAATAGGTCTATTAAACAAAAAACTATTTTTATCACAGAAAGTGGACAAATATTATATAAAAGAGCCAAGGAAATACTAAATCTTTTAAATGTTACATATCATGATGTAAATCAGGTTTCAGATGCTATAACTGGACGTTTAAAGATTGGTGCAAGTTTAACTATTGGAGAATATATTCTCCCTAATTTTCTTGCACTATTTTCTCAAAAATATCCTGACATAGATGTAGAAATTTTCATAGAAAATACATCCATTGTATCTTCTCATGTTAAGGATTATATTTTAGATATTGGACTTATTGAAGGGACTTGTTCTTCACCCTCATTTATGCAAGAATATTTTTTTGAAGATAAGATGGTTTTAGCACTTCCATATAATAGTCCTTTATTAAAAGATTTTAGTTTTGATAAGCTTCAAAATCAGAAATGGATAGTCAGAGAAGATGGTTCTGGAACTAGAGATTATTTAGATATGTTTTTAAGTGTTAAGGAAATTATTCCAAAAAGTATGATGGTCTTTGGAAGCAACTATGCTGTCAAAGAATCGGTTAGAAATAATTTAGGGATTACAATAGTATCTAATCTAGTAACAAGCCTACCTGTTTTAAATAATGAACTGTCTGTCATAGAGCTTGGAAGCAACTACAACAGACATTTTTCATATATCTTTCCAAAAGATATAACTTTATCAAAAGCAGCAAGTATTTTCATTGAAGAGTTGAAAATATTTAGTAATTTAAATAACATATAAGTTTAAATAATATATAAATTTAATATAATTTAAAACTAACAATAATTATAAGTTT
>NZ_JAGWCS010000025.1:0-42967 GCF_020657705.1 Clostridioides sp. ZZV15-6598
ATTTATTAAATGCTTCAAAGCAGAGTATAAATTCTTTAAGTAAGAAAGAGTTAATAACTTTAGAATTTAAAGATTATTATAGAGAGCCAAAAAGTATTTACAAATCTATATCAAAAAGTATAAAATTAAACAATGAGCAACAAGAAGCAGTTGATGAGATAAATTCGAATATGTTTATAGATGATAAAAAGCCGTATTTAGTTCATGGTATAACTGGAAGTGGAAAGACTGAAGTTTATATGGAAATAATAGAATTTGCATTAAGCCAAGGTTTAGATAGCATATTTTTGGTTCCTGAGATAGCACTAACTCCCCAAACGATAGATAGATTGAAAAGTAGATTTGGTGATTTAGTTGGAGTGTTTCACA
This sequence comes from Clostridioides sp. ZZV15-6598, assembly GCF_020657705.1. Classification (NCBI taxonomy): domain Bacteria; kingdom Bacillati; phylum Bacillota; class Clostridia; order Peptostreptococcales; family Peptostreptococcaceae; genus Clostridioides; species Clostridioides sp. ZZV15-6598. Next base: position 370 of record NZ_JAGWCS010000025.1, read on the forward strand.
GTAAACTATCTGAAGGAGAAAAACATGATGTTTATAAAGCTGTTAAAGCTGGCAAGATAAGAATTTTAATTGGAGCTAGGTCAGCGCTATTTGCTCCTTTTAATTCTTTAGGATTGATAATAATTGATGAATTTCATGAGTCATCATATAAGTCTGAAAAAAATCCTAAGTTTAACGCCATAGAAGTAGCTAGATTTATGGCATTAAAAAATGATATAACTCTTATTTTAGGTTCAGCAACACCTTCAATTGAAGAGTATTATAGAGCAAAAACTGGTGAATATAAACTTATAAATATAAAAAATAGAGCAAATAACAAGCCACTTCCAAATATTGAAGTTGTAGATATGAAAGATGAATTAGATGGAGGTAATAGAAGTATATTTAGTTTAAAACTTCAAAGAGAAATAAGTTGTGCAATTGAAGAAAATAGTCAGGTAATACTATTTTTAAATAGGAGAGGTTATGCAAATTTTGTATCATGTAGAAAGTGTGGTTATGTGTTTCAATGTGAAAATTGTGATATATCTTTGACATATCATAAAAAAAGTAATATTGGAAGATGCCACTATTGTGGATATGAGAGAGAAATTCCAAAAGAATGTCCAGAGTGTGGAAGTAATTATGTTAAGCCATTTGGAGTAGGAACTCAAAAGATTGAGGAAGAGTTAAAATGTATTTTTCCAAATATAAAAACTTTGAGAATGGATAAAGATACAACCTCAAAAAAAGGTTCATTAGAAGAAATGCTAAATAAGTTCAAAGATAAAGAAGCAGATGTATTGATAGGAACGCAGATGCTAAGCAAAGGATTGGATTTTGATAATGTAACTTTAGTAGGTATTTTATCAGCAGACATGATACTAAATTTTCCTGATTTTAAAAGTTTTGAAACAACCTTTCAGTTGATAACTCAAGTTTCTGGAAGGGCAGGAAGAGCAGATAAAGAAGGTAAAGTAGTACTTCAAACATATGATACTGAACATTATGCTATTAAACATGCCATAGAGTACAATTATGAAGGTTTTTATGAAGATGAGATAAAGATAAGAAAGGCATTTGGATATTCTCCCTTTAATAACATGTTAAGTGTAGTTGTTAGTGGCGAAGATGAAAAATTAGTTATAAAAAATATAAAAAATATGCATGCATCTTTGATTTATTTATTAGAAAAGAGGGGTATAAACGACTTAGGGTTTATATTAGGACCCAATCCATGCTCAATATCAAAAATAAATCAAAATTATAGATGGCAAATACTCTTTAAAGATGAAAATATTGAAATTAATCTCTTAAAGGGTATAATAAAATATATATGTATAACAAAACGAGATTTGATATTTGATAAGAATATTAATGTATCTATAGATATTAATCCAAATAGTGTATTATAAATTTAGGAGGACGTGTAATGGCTTTAAGACAAATAGTTCAAATAGGAGAACCAGTACTAAGAAAGAAATCAAAAAAAGTTGAAAAAATTGATGCAAAAATAATACAATTATTAGACGATATGGCAGAAACTATGTATGATGCAGATGGTGTTGGACTAGCTGCACCTCAAGTTGGAATTTTAAAAAGAGTGGTAGTAATCGATATTGGAGAAGAACTTATAGAACTTATAAATCCAGAAATAATAGAAACATCTGGAGAACAAATAGATGATGAAGGTTGTTTAAGTGTTGTTGGAGAATCAGGAGAGGTTAAAAGACCAAACTATGTAAAAGTTAGAGCTTTAAATAGAAATGGAGAAACAATAGAGTTAGAAGGAGAAGAACTTTTAGCTAGAGCATTTTGTCATGAAATAGACCATCTAGATGGAATACTATTTGTTGATAAAATAGAAAAATAGTAGGGGTTGATTTAATGAAGATAGTATTTATGGGAACTCCTGATATAGCAGTTCCTTGTTTACAAAAAATAATAGATGAAAATTACGAAATACTAGGAGTTGTAACTCAGCCAGATAAACCAAAAGGAAGAGGTAAAAAACTTGGCATGAGTCCAGTAAAAGAGCTTGCAATTGAAAATAATATACCTGTATATCAACCAATCAAAGCTAGAGATAAGGATTTTATAGAGACAATGAAATCTTTAAATCCAGATGTAATGGTAGTTGTGGCTTTTGGGCAGATACTTCCAAAAGAAATATTAGAAATTCCTAAGTTTGGATGTATAAATGTCCATGTTTCCTTACTTCCAAAATATAGAGGTGCGGCACCTATAAATTGGGTAATAATCAACGGTGAAGAAAAAACTGGTGTTACAACTATGTATATGGATGAGGGCTTAGACACTGGAGATATGATATTAAAAACAGAGGTAAACCTTGATGAAAATATAACAGCAGGAGAGCTTCATGATAAAATGATGAATATAGGAGCAGAAACTTTAAAAGAAACATTAAAGTTGATTGAAGAAGGAACTGCACCAAGAGAAGTACAAAATCATGAGGAATTTTCTTATGCACCAATAATGAATAAATCACTAGGTAATATAGACTTTTCAAAAAATGCTAAGGAAATACACAATCTAGTTAGAGGTGTAAATCCATGGCCAAGTGCTTACACTACTTATAATGGTGTAACAATGAAAATCTGGAAAACTAAAGTGTTAGAGGAAGAAAGTACCAAAGATGCAGGTACAATAATTGAGGTAAATAAAGATGGCATAAAAGTAAGCACTAAAGATAAGGTACTTTTAATTGAAGAAATTCAGATGCCAAATAAAAAGAGAATGCTAGTTGGAGAATATATAAAAGGAAATACTATAGAAATTGGTGTAGTATTGAGTTAGGTGAAAAGTATGACAGATATAAAAAAGTATTTAACAAGTGTTGGTATTTTAGTCTTAATATTAGGGATTTTGATGGGAGTTGCAAACTTTTTTATAATTAGTTTGACTCAAATATTTTCCTTAGGAATAAACACTGTAGTAATATCACTAATACTTATAATACTATGCTCAACAATAGTTACGTATAGAGTAATTAAAGGAAAAAATGTTAACTCAAATATAATGAAAATAAATTTTAAAATTGTTAGTGTATTATTTCCCATTATATCTTTTATTGCATCATCATTTGGTATGTCAAAAAGTGAAATTAGAAGGATATATATAAAGTTAAATAATGAATATATATACAGTAATAAATATAATTTTAATCCAGAGGATATAATAATTTTAATACCTCATTGTATTCAAGAGAATAGTTGCAAACTAAAAGTTACTAATGATATAGATAATTGTAAGAAATGTGGAAAATGCAATATAGGAGAATTAGCTGAACTAAATAAAAGTGTTAAAGTAAAAGTATTTGTAGCTACAGGAGGGACTCTAGCTAGAAAAATTATAATTGACAATAAACCTAAAGCTGTTATAGCTGTTGCATGTGAGAGAGATTTAACATCTGGAATACAAGACATTAAAAAAATTCCTGTTTTAGGAGTATTTAACAAAAGACCTAATGGCCCTTGTATAAATACTAATGTAGATATAGTAGATATTAAAAAGGCTATAAGTTTTTTAACAGGAAAAGTATATTAGCTTGTAATTAAACTGTTTTTAAGTTATGTGAATATTAAGAGGATGTATAATAAAAATATATTTTAGGAGAGTGTTATTTATGTACCCTGTATATGGCGGTTTTTGGGGATTTGACCCAACGATGATTATATTAATTCCAGCTATATTATTCACTGTATATGCTCAATTTAAAGTGAGTTCAACAACAAATAAGTATTTAAGAGTAAATACACGTAGAGGATATACTGGAGAACAGACAGCAAGAAGAGTACTTGATTCAAATGGTTTGTATGACGTAAGGATAGAAATGGTTAGAGGTCATTTAAGTGACCACTATGACCCAAGAAGAAAAACTGTAAGATTATCAGAAGATGTATATTATGGAACATCAATAACTTCTGTTGCAGTAGCTGCACATGAATGTGGTCATGCAATGCAACATGCTAAAGGTTATGCACCTCTTCAAATAAGAAGTAGTTTGGTGCCAGTGGTAAACTTTGCTTCAAGTATTTCTTGGTTTTTAATATTTCTAGGATTTATTATGGCTGGACCATTTCTAAAAATCGGGATACTATTGTTTTCAGCTTCAGTACTATTCCAGGTAATAACATTGCCTGTAGAATTTAATGCTTCTAGTAGAGCAATTGTTCAACTTGGAAATCTAGGTATTATAGATGAGGGTGAGGTAAGACAAAGTAGAAAAGTGCTTTCAGCAGCAGCTTTAACATATGTTGCAGCAGCCTTAGTTTCAATACTTCAATTACTTAGATTGTTACTAATAGCTCAAAGAAGAAATGACTAAAAATAAAGTGGGTTGTTTAGAAACAACCCTTTTTTATGTTTAATAAAAGGGAGAAATTTATATGGATGCAAGAGAAATTGGATTTAAAGTATTATGTGATATAGAGAAAAATAATAACTATTCAAATATTGCAATAAATAAGCATTTTAAAAACTTAGAAATAAGCGATATGGATAGAGGTCTTGCGACAGAACTAATCTATGGAGTAATAGAAAATAAATATTACTTAGATTATATAATTAATAAACTTTCAAAAATAAAAGTAAAAAAAATGTCAACTTATGTTAAAATCTTTTTAAGAATGGGAACATATCAAATTTTATTTTTAAATAGTATATCAGATTATGCAGCAGTTAATGAAACTGTGAAGTTATCTAAAAAATATGATAAAAAATCTTCTGGTTTTATAAATGCTATTCTTAGAAATGAAATAAGAAATAAAGATACCATAATGGACATAACTGAGGAAAATAGTGTAAAATACTTATCTATAAAGTATTCTTATAACTCTTGGATTATAAAAAATTGGATAGCTAATTTTGGACAAGAATTTACTGAAGATTTATTAGAAGCAAACAATGAAAAGCCTAGTATCTATATAAGAACAAATACACTTAAAATCAGCAGAGAAGAGCTTATTGAAAAATTAAATCAAGAAGGTATTATGTGTTTTAAAGTTCCTATGGTGGAAGAAGCTATAAAAGTCGAAAAATTAAAAAATATAGAAAATAATGAGTTATTTAAGGCTGGTTTATTTACAATTCAAGATATAAGTTCTATGATAGTAGGGAAAGTAATTAATCCAAAGGAAGATTCATTAATTTTGGATGTATGTAGTGCTCCTGGTGGAAAATCTACTCACTTAGCCACTTTAATGAATAATACAGGTCAAGTAATAGCTAGAGATATCTTTGAGCATAAACTAAAGCTTATAAAAGCTACTGTAAATAGACTTGGTCTTAAAAATGTATGTATAGAAGGATTTGATGCTTCTGAAATTGATGAAAATAGTATAAATAAATTTGATTATGTTTTAGCAGATGTTCCTTGTTCTGGTCTTGGTATAATAAGACGTAAACCAGAAATTAAATATAAGAAAGAGGAAGAGTTAGAAGATATTACTTCTATACAAAAGAAAATATTAGAAAATGCATCAAAGTATGTTAAAATTGGAGGAACTTTAGTATATAGTACATGTACAGTTCAAGATATGGAAAACATAAATATAATTACTTCTTTTATTGAAGAAAATAATAATTTTGAATTGACTCCAATTGACACAGTAAATGTAGATTTAGACAATCAAGATAAAGGATATTTAAAAATATATCCTAATATTCATGGTATAGATGGGTTTTTTATAGCAAAATTAAAGAGAATAAGGTAGTGAATAGAATGGAAGAGAAAAAAGTAGTATTAAAAAACTTTACTGAAGATGAACTCAAAGAATTTATGAAAACTATAGATGAAAAATCTTTTAGAGGGAGCCAAATATTTTCTTGGATATATAAAGGTGCAAAAACTTTTGATGACATGAACAATATACCAAAAAGTTTGAGAAATAAATTAGAAGAAGTTTCATGTATAGGTCATATAGATATAGAATTAAAGTTAGAATCTAAGGTAGATGGTACAAAAAAATATTTGTTTTTATTAGATGATGGAAATATAATAGAAACTGTGATGATGGACTATGACAGTAGGGTTACTGTTTGTGTTTCTAATCAAGTAGGATGTAGAATGGGATGTAACTTCTGTGCATCTACAATGGATGGGCTGATTAGAAACTTAGAGCCATGGGAGATTTTAGACCAAGTTATTAAGATTCAAGAAGATACTGGCAAAAGAGTATCAAATCTTGTATTAATGGGAAGTGGTGAACCACTTGACAATTTTGAAAATACAAAACAATTTTTAAAAATAATTAATGAAAAAAATGGTCTTAATATAGGGTATAGACATATAACTCTTTCAACTTGTGGGATAGTACCTAAAATGTACGAGTTGGCTGATTTGAAAATAGCTATAAATTTGGCTTTATCACTTCATTCACCATATGATGAAGAAAGAAGAAAGATTATGCCTGTAGCAAATGCCTATTCTATTAAAGAAATATTAGATGCATGTAGATATTATATAAAAAAGACAAATAGAAGGGTTACATTTGAATACTCTCTTATAAAAGGTGTAAATGACTCAGAAAATGAGGCGAGGGCATTAGCAAAGCTTTTAAAAGGTATGCTATGCCATGTAAATTTAATACCTATAAATAAGGTTGAAGAAAGAGAATATGAAAAGCCAGACAAGGCATTTATTTATAAGTTTAGAGATAGTTTAGAGAAAAATAATATACCTGCTACAGTTAGAATGTCTATGGGTTCTGATATTAGTGGAGCTTGTGGTCAATTGAGAAGAAAATACAAGTAATATGTAAGGAGGAAGTCGTATGGTTTATAGTTGTGCCTCCCATATAGGAAAAATAAGAAAAAACAATGAAGACTATTGTGAGGGAGAAGTTATAGATACAGAACATGGTCCAATAGGAATATTTGCCATAGCTGATGGAATGGGTGGACATAAAAAAGGGGAAGTCGCCAGTAAGTTAGCAGTAGAAAATATAATTGATTTTCTAAAAGAAAACTTATTACAGCATGATAATGTAAAAATAGACTATATAGATGATATACTAAAACAGGCTTATAATAATGTAAACTCAATTGTGCACAAAAAATCTATGGAAGATATAGCATTTGAAGGAATGGGAACTACATTAGTTACAGCTATAGTGTATAATAATGTCTTATATGTGGCAAATGTTGGAGATAGCAGATGTTATTTGTTAACAGATGAAAAATTTGATAAAATAACTATAGACCATTCCGTGGTTGAAGAACTTATGATGGCTCATGTTATTACAGAAGAAGAAGCGAGAAGACATCCACAGAGAAATAGAATAACTAGAGCAATTGGAACAGATGATATGGTTGTTGTAGATATTTTTAAGAAGGAAATCAAAAAAAGTGATATAATACTTCTTGCAACAGATGGATTAACTGGGTTTATTTATGACGAAGATATAAGAAGTTTAATATTAGATTACGAATATGAGAGAATTAGTGATATAAGTGATGAATTAATAAGCATGGCCAATGATGTTTCTGGTAAAGATAATGTTTCGGTGATAGTAATAAAAGTATAATTAGGACGGTGATATTGTGGGAGATACAATTTTAGGAAATCGATATGAAATCATCAGGAAGATTGGTGATGGAGGAATGGCCTTTGTATATGAGGCTAAAGACAGATTATTAAACAGGACTGTTGCACTTAAAGTACTCAGACCTGAATTTGTAGATGACGATGAATTTTTAACAAAATTTAAAAGAGAAGCAGAAGCAGTAGCAAGCCTTTCACATCCAAATATAGTAAATGTATATGATGTTGGGGAAGATGGAAAAGTTCACTACATTGTAATGGAATTTGTAGATGGAAAAAATTTAAAGGAAATTATACAGGATGAAGGGATATTAGACGAATATACTGCATTAGATATAACAAAACAAATAGCTATGGCACTTAGTGCTGCACATAAAAAGGGGATTATACATAGAGATATAAAACCTCATAATATTCTCATATCCAATGAAGGAAGAGTAGTAAAAGTAGCTGATTTTGGTATAGCCAAAGCTGTTTCAAATTCAACAATGACTAATATTGGTAGTATAATAGGTTCGGTACACTATTTTTCACCAGAGCAAGCTAAAGGAAAGTTTGTAACTAATAATGCAGACTTGTATTCTTTAGGTATAGTTTTATATGAAATGCTGATAGGAAAAGTACCATTTAGAGGAGATAGCCCAATTTCTATAGCACTTCAACATATCAATGATGATATAGATTTTACATCAGAAGAAAAAGTTAGGATTCCTCAAAGTGTAAGAACTACAATAAAAAAGCTTACAGAAAAATCTAGTGCAGATAGATACCAAACTGCTGAAGAGTTAATAGAAGATATAGATTATATAGAAAAAAATATTGACTTAGATTTTATAAAGGAATACGATGATTTTGCAACAAAGAAAATTGATGAAAAAGAAATTAATAAAGCTGTAACTCCAATACTTGCAAAGCCAGTTCCAGAAAAAGTGGTTAAACCTATAGAAGTTGCTGATTTAGATGAAGATGAAGATTATTATGATGATTTTTATGAAGAAGATGATGATGAAGAAGATGAAGATGAGGAAGAGATAATGAGAGCTAAAAAGAATCAAAAACCTAAGAATACTCAAAGTAAGAGAGCTAAGAAAAAGAAGAAAAAACAAGAAAGTCCTAAAGCTAGAAAAAGACTAAAAGTAGTCGCAGCAGTTTTGATAGTAATCTTATGTGCACAAGTATTCTTAGCATATAAATTTTTATTTGCTGGAGGATTTGGTAGTAAAGATTTAACTGTTCCTAATCTTGTGAATATGACATTAGAGGAAGCACAAAGTGCAGTTGAAAAAGAAGGATTGTCATTAAGTGTAAAAAGTGAAGAGTATAGCAGTGAGGTTGACAAAAATTGTATAATATCGCAAACACCTGAAGGTGGAAGTACAAATATTAAAAAAGGTGACACTATAAATGTCGTTGTAAGTAAAGGTGCAAGTGAAGCTTCAGTTCCAAATGTAGTAGGTATTACTTTAACTAATGCAAAGAAAATTATAGAGGAAAATAAATTGAAAGTTGGTACTGTCAAGTACGAATATAGTTCAGTATATAAAGAAGGTACAGTTTTAAGTCAGAGCCCTAGTTCTGGTTCATCAAGTGTTCAAGAAGGTGATGAAATAGACCTATATGTTAGCAAAGGCCCAGAAAAATCAAATACGCCAACGCCAACAACACCAAATAAGACTCCAACAACACCAGATGAGGATGATACAACAACACCTGGTTCAAACTCAGGAAATAGTGGAGGAAATTCAGGAGGTTCAAACTCAGGAAATAGTGGAGGAAACTCAGGAGGTTCAAACTCAGGAACTAACGGAGGTAATTCAGGAAATAGTGGAGGAAACTCAGGAAATAGTGGAGATGGGTCAGGAAATAGTGGAGGAAACTCAGGAAATAATGGAGATAATTCAGGAGACTCAAACTCAGGAAATAGTGGAGATAACTCAGGAGGTTCAAATTCAGGAAATACTGGAGAAACTCCATCAGGAACTGGTGGAAATATTGGTAAATCAGAATAAATATTAGCTAAAAATAAAAAGCTGTCCTTTTATAGAAATTATTTTCTTTAAAGGGGCAGTTTGTTTTGTATAAAATATTGGATTAATTATAAGGGAGATAAATATTTATGAATAAAAATAATAAAACAGTTTTGGTCACAGGTGGCTCTAGAGGAATTGGAAAAGCAATATCTAAAACATTTGCAAAAGATGGATATAATGTATTGATAAACTTTAACAAATCAGAAAATGAGGCTAAAGAATTATACACTGTATTAAATGAAAAAGGTTTTTCTGTAAAATTATTTAAAGCTAATATTTCAAATAGAGAAGAAGTCGAAAATATGATAGATTATTGCATAAAGGAGTTTGGAGGATTGGATGTACTTATAAATAATGCTGGTATAAGCCAAGATAAGTTATTTACAGATATAACTGATGAAGATTGGGATAATATGATGAATATTAACTTAAAAGGAAGTTTTTATTGTTCACAAACTGCTTTAAAATACATGATATCAGAAAAAAAAGGAAACATAATTAATATATCTTCAATTTGGGGCATATCAGGTGCTTCTTGTGAAGTACATTACTCTATATCAAAAGCAGGTATAATAGGAATGACAAAGGCATTAGCTAAAGAAGTTGCTCCATCAAATATAAGAGTAAATAGCATAGCACCAGGCGTTATTGATACAGACATGTTAGCTGAATATAATGAAGATGAGATAGATGTTCTTGTAGAGGAAACTCCTTTAATGAGATTAGGAACGCCAGAAGATATAGCAAATTGTGCTATTTTCTTAGCATCTGATAAATCAAGTTTTATAACTGGTCAGGTAATTAGTCCAAACGGAGGATTTGTTATTTAAAAAAAATGTGGTATTATATAAAAATAGGAAAGAATAACACTATATACTACTCATAAACAGTATATGTTTATATAATTTTATAAAGGGAGGTATTTGATGCTAGAAGGAAAAATTATAAAAGGGATTAGTGGATTTTATTATGTAGATACAGAGAAAGGTCTTTATGAATGTAAGGCTAGAGGTATATTTAGAAAGCAAAAAGTAACACCTCTAGTTGGTGACAGAGTTAAAATAAGTGTTGTTGATGAAGATGAAAAAAAGGGAATTGTGGAAGAAATAGATAGTAGAGACACAGAACTTATAAGACCACCTATAGCAAATGTAGATAAGGCACTAATAGTATTTGCAATAAAAAATCCTAAACCAAACTTATCTCTTTTAGATAGATTTATAGTTTTGGCAGAAAAAGAAAATTTAGAAACTGTAATAATCCTTACAAAAGCAGATTTAGATGATGATAATATATTAGAGCATGTTAAAAAGATATACGAGCTTAGTGGATATAAGGTTATTCCTGTAAGCAATGTTACTAAGTTAAATATAGATAAAGTAAAAGATGAATTAAAAGAAAATGTAGTAGTATTTGCAGGACCATCTGGAGTTGGAAAGTCAAGCTTATTAAATGAAATAGATGAAAATTTTAAACTGCAAACAGGTGTAGTAAGTGATAAAATAAAAAGAGGAAAACATACCACTCGCCATGCTGAACTTTTAAAGTTGGAGTTTGGTGGAATGGTTGCAGATACACCAGGTTTTAGTTCACTTGCACTTGAAGATATAGAAGAAGTTGAACTTAAAGATTATTTTATAGAATTTGATAAATTTAATGATTGTAAGTTTGGTTCAAAATGTATTCATGAAAATGAACCTAATTGTGCTATAAAAGAAGCTGTTGCAAATGGAGAAATATCTAAAGAAAGATATGATAGTTATATACAGCTACTAAATGAAATAAGACAAAATAACAGTAGGAGGTATTAGAAACATGATTAAATTAGCACCATCAATATTATCAGCAGATTTTGCAAAATTATTAGAGGATGTAAGAAAAGTGGAAAGTGCAGGATGTGAATATCTTCATATCGATGTAATGGATGGACATTTTGTACCAAATATTACACTAGGACCACTTGTAGTTAAAAGTTTAAAAAAAGAGAATATAAATATGGTATTTGATGCTCATCTTATGATAGAAAATCCAGACCAATATATTGAAGAGTTCGTAAAAGCAGGATGTGATATAATAACTGTTCATCAGGAAGCTTGTACACATCTACATAGAACTATACAAAATATAAAATCACATGGAATAAAGGCAGGGGTAGTACTTAATCCAGCAACACCAATAGATACTATTAAACATGTACTATCTGATTTAGATATGGTGCTTTTAATGTCTGTTAATCCTGGATTTGGAGGACAATCATTCATACCTTGTGTGTTAGATAAAATTAAAGAGTTAAAAACACTTATAGATAGTAAAGGATTAAATATTGATATAGAAGTTGATGGTGGTATAAGTCCTAAAAATGTAGCTGAAGTTGTACAAGCAGGAGCTAATGTAATAGTAGCCGGCTCTGCAATATTTGGAAGTGATGACATTCAAGAAACAGTTAATTTATTTAGAAAGAATGCTTCTCTTGAAGAATTAGTTTAGATTTAGATATGAAAATCTGTATTGTTTTAAATGGTGAAATTGAAGATTATAAAATTACAAGAGATATTATACTTAAAGAATGTTATGACTGCATAATATGTGCAGATGGAGGCGCAAATCACACCTATAAAATGGATATAATACCAGATTATATCTTGGGAGATTTAGATTCAGTAGAAGAAGACAAGATAAATTTCTATAGAAATCAAGGTGTTAAATTTGAAAAATTTCCATCTAAAAAGGATGAAACTGATACAGAACTATGTCTTTTTTTAGCTAAAACTCTTAAGGCTAACCATATTGATTTTTTTGGTGCCTTAGGTGGGAGAATTGACCATACCCTTGCAAATATAAATCTATTGTATTATTTAAAAGAAGATGGAATATATTCTAGAATACTTTCAGATAAAGAAGAGATGTATATAGTTGAAAATGAAGAATTTACCTTGTTTGGGAACAAAGGAGATACTATTTCTGTAATAGCTGTAAAAGGAGATGCTAAAGGAGTAACACTTACTGGTTTAGAATACCCTTTGGATGATTATTATATGAAGTATTCAGTCCCTATTGGAATATCCAATGTTATGTTAGGGAATTCTTGTAAAATTAAAGTAGAGCAAGGAGGTGTACTTGTAGTTAGAAATTTATAAAAATGGACTTTAATAATTGATTTTATATTACAGAGCAGATACAATCAAGTAAAATATATTTAGAATTGTATCTGCTTTTTAGTATATAATTATAAATAAATAATAATTTTTGACGCAAGGGGGATTTTTTGTGATAGACAGTATTATTTTCGATTTAGATGGAACTCTATGGGATTCAACTGAAGGAGTATGTAAAGTATGGCAAGAGGTCTTAGATAAACGTGAGGATATAGGTTTAAATGTTACAGTAGAATTATTTAGAAGTGTTATGGGCCTTTCATTTGATGAAATAGCAAAGCGTTTATTTCCAGACTTAGATGAAGGAGAAAGAATGAATCTATTAGATGAATGTTCTGCGGGAGAATGTGATTACTTATCTGAATATGGAGGCAAATTATTTGAAGATATAGAAAATACTCTTGAAGAATTATCTAAAAAATATAAATTATTTATAGTAAGTAACTGTCAAAAAGGATATATAGAATCTTTTTTAAAAGCACACAAGCTAGAAAAGTACTTTATAGATTTTGAATGTCCTGGAAATACTGGATTGCATAAAGGTGAAAATAATAAACTTATAATTGATAGAAATAAACTAACTAATCCAATCTATATTGGAGACACACAAGGGGATGCAAATAGTGCTAAATTTGCTGGGATTCCTTTTGTATATGCAAAATATGGATTTGGAAATGTGGATGAGTATGATTATTCTATAGACTCATTTAAAGATTTGTTAGAACATGATATATTAAAATAAGGAAAGTTTGTTTTTAAACAACAAAAATAATCTACAGGGGGACTTAAAAATGGAATTACAAGATACTATTTACAAAAGACAAAGTGTAAGAAAATTTAAAGAACAAGATGTTTTAGATGAAGATATTTTGAAAATGGTAAAAGCAGCAGGGGCAGCTCCATCAGGTAAAAACATTCAAAACTGGCATTTTGTAGTTATAAAGCGTCGTGATTTAATGGAAAAGATAGCAGATGTGATAACTAAAAAACAGCAAGAAATACTTGTAGAGATGGATAAAGTATCAGTAGAAAAAGCTAATAGATTTAGAAAATTTGTGCCAAACTTTACTTTATTTTATTTAAAAGCTCCAGTTTTAGTATTAGTTTTTACAAAGGTATACAACCCATCAGGCTATTATGAGTTAGAACTTATAAATGCACCTAAAGAGACTATAGATAAGCTATTTATAAGAAATCCAGGCATGCAAAGTTTAGGAGCAGCAATTGAAAACTTTACATTATCAGCAATTGAACTTGGCTATGGTTCTTGTTGGTTGACAAGCCAGAACTATGCAGCAGATGAGATAGAAGCTGTTTTAGAGAAAGAAACAGGCTTTGAAAAAGGCGAATATTTCTTGGGAGCAATGTTGGCACTTGGAGTACCAGAAGATAATTTAAGAAGTCCATCTAAAAAACCAGTGGAAGACATATGTACATTTATAAAATAAAAACAAGAATTTTTATAAAAAGTAAATAAATTAAAAATAAATATGCAAAAATTAAAAAGTAGATTTTATTGATATTAAATTTATATTTCAGACTGTTGATTTAGTTAATACAATAAGACCTACTTTTTTTGTGTATATTAAAGCAAGTAAATTTAAATCTTTAGAAAATCTTTAGAAAAGTATATATAATATCTTAAGTTTTTAGCTTTAATATTAGATATATAAATAAAGTAAAACAGTATTGAAGTTAAATTAAAGGGAGGGTTCTAAAATGGATATCAAAGATAAGTAATTAGAATAAACCACTATAAATTTATAAAAAAATGGAAAAACTTCTATCATATTGTATAATCATATATGTAAAGGTAGTTTACAAATTAATTGATATAAAGGAGATTAAAATGAATTCATATAATATTTTGGTGGTAGAAGATGAAAAGGAAATAGCAGATGCTATAGAAATATACCTTTTAAATCAAGGGTATAATGTTTTTAAAGGTTACAATGGATTAGAAGGTCTTAAAATTATAGAAAGCCAAGAAATACACTTAGCTATAGTTGATATAATGATGCCTCAAATGGATGGAATAACACTTACAATGAAGCTTAGAGAAAATCATAATTTTCCAGTGATAATGTTATCTGCAAAATCAGAAGAAGTTGATAAAATAATGGGGCTTAACATAGGAGCTGATGATTACGTAACAAAACCTTTTAAGCCATTAGAGTTATTGGCTAGAGTTAATTCGCAACTTAGAAGATATACTAAGTATCTAAATATGATAAAAAATAAAGAAGAAAGTTCAGAAAGTAATGAAGGTGTGTTTGTAATAGGTGGATTAGAATTAAATGAAAATACAAAAGAAGTCAGTATTGATGGAAATTATATAAAAACAACTCCTATAGAATTTAAGATATTGAGTTTACTTATGAGAAATGCAGGAAGGGTTTTTTCTGCAGATGAAATATATGAAAGAGTTTGGAATGAAAATGCTGTAAATACAGATACAGTTATGGTACATGTTAGAAATATAAGGGAGAAGATAGAAATTGACCCAAAAAATCCAAAATATTTAAAGGTGGTGTGGGGTGTTGGATATAAAATCGAAAAAATTTAAGGAAAAATATATAATTAGTGCTATAGTTTTTATACTTATGTTATCAGCATCATTAGGTATGATTAGCCAATATTCGACTATACAGGCAGCTGCTAAAGGTGGAGCTAAAAATCCATTTGAGCAAGAAGGATTTGTAGATGACATATATAAAGGAAGTTATGTTTTATATCACAATATGAAAGAAGAACAAGAAGGTAAGATGATACAACCTTCGAAGCTTTTTTTAAGTGAAGAAACTATAAATTATATAAAAAATGCTAGTAAAGAAAAAAGCACATATGAAGGTTCAGAAACCTATTACACTGATGATAGTATTAATGCAGATTTTAATGAAAAATTTGATGAATGGGAATCTTTTATTAATAATTCAAGTAAAAACTTAAAATATTATTTAGTTGACAAAGAAAATAACTTCGAGCTTTTTAATGAGAATAAAGAATTAAAAGCACTGGATACAACAAAAAATGATGTATCAAAAGAGGAGTCTGATAAAAATCAGCCTCAAGATAAAACTATGAATGATGAGGAAAGACAAGAAAAGATTAAAAGTCTAAAAGCAAATTATAGATTTTATCTTGTAATGAATTTTGATAAAGATGGAAAATTAAATATTGTAGATTCTTATGGAGTAGACCAAAAAATTATCAGTCAAATGTTATTATCTAAATCTAGAGAAGATTTGATGGATACAGATTTAGGTGGCAATTCAATCTCATATAAATTATCTCCAATAAAAAATAAAACATTAGTATATGCTGTACCTAAAGTAATAAGCCAAGATAGTTCATATAGCTCATATAATAATTATGGAATGATTTATAGTAGTGATGATATAAGTGGATATATAAATAATGTAGAGAATAATTCTTATTATAAAATTTCTGCAATGATTATAAAAATCATAATATCTATAGTTGTAATTGTAGCTATAGTATTTCCTTATAGAAAATCTAAAGAGTTATTAGGTTTTGAGATAATTACAAGAATACCATTAGAGTTACTTTTTATTGCCATTGTTATTATACAGGGTATTGTAGATTTATATCCTACTGGTATAATAAGTAACACATTGAATGGAAATTATGTAGAGTATCTAATAAACAACGATATAAGTGGTAAAATGGCAAATATATTAGTAAGCTCAATGAATTTAATTTATTGGTTTGTAATCTTCTCAATAATATTTGTATTTATAGCACTTTTAAAACATATTTTAAACGTTGGAATAAAAGAGTACTTTGTAAAAAATACTTTGACAGGAATGTTTTTAAAATGGTTTAAAAAATCAAGTAAAGTAGTTATTAATCAAGTTAGAATGACAAATTTAAAAGAAAAGCCAAATAAAACTATAGCTATAATTTTAGCAGTAAACTTATTAATTATAGTTATAATGTGTAGTATGTGGTTCTTTGGAATAATACTTGCATTAATTTACTCAGTAGTTTTATTTAAGTTATTGTCAGATTACTCTAAGAAAACAATATGTGAATACAATCAACTTTTAGATGTTACAAAGAAAATTTCAGATGGAAATTTAGAAGTAAATATGGAAGACGATCTAGGGTTCTTTAATCCTATCAAAGATGAGCTTGGGAATATTCAATCTGGATTTAAAAAAGCTGTCGATGAAGAAGTTAAAAGTCAAAAAATGAAAACAGAGCTTATATCAAATGTATCACATGACTTAAAAACACCTTTGACATCTATAATCACTTATATAGATTTACTAAAGGATGAAAATATAACAGATGAAAATCGTAAAATGTATATTGATACATTGGATAGAAAGTCACAAAGGCTACAACACTTAATAGAAGACTTGTTTGAAGTGAGTAAGGTGAATAGTGGAGATGTACACTTAAACATAGTAAATGTAGATATTATATCTCTAATGAAACAGACATTACTGGAACTAGATGATAAGATATCAGAGTCATCCCTGAAAGTAAAAAATAATTTTTCTAGTGAAAAAATAATATTACCATTAGATAGTCAACGCACATTCAGAGTATTTGAGAATCTTATAATAAATATAAGTAAATATGCAATGCCAGGTTCAAGAGTATATATTGATATTTTAGAAACAGATAGACAAGTAAATATCATGCTTAGAAACATGTCATCAACTGAAATTGATTTTAGTGTAGATGATATTATGGAGAGATTTGTAAGGGGAGATAAGTCACGTAATACAGAAGGATCTGGGCTTGGTCTAGCAATAGCAAAAAGTTTTGTAGAGCTACAAGGTGGTAAAATGAAGATAGATATAGATGGAGATTTATTTAAAGTTACAATTACTTTTAATAAAAACTAAGTTAGATTTTTATCACAGATTATAACTATAGAATTTGCAAAATAAAATTTTTTAAGAGTGCTATTTTAAAGTAGCACTCTTTTTATTGCTTTACATTGATTAATTATCTTGTATAGAATACTATGGAATCTCTCAGAAATTTTGCTAGCCCAGGCTGTTCCTTATCATAATATGATGTAAAACGTTCATCAACTACATACATCTCGGCTAAAGCGGCATGAGCTTCCTTAGAGTAGGTATTCCAAGTGTAGCTTAACCATTTATGATGTAATCTCGCAACTTCTTGAGAAAGTTCATTAGATGCATCACCAGTTTCAAAAGCTTTTTTGAGTTTACTAATTATCTCAGCACTTAAATCTTGCCAATCTTCATAATCTTTTTTAGACATATTTCTAAATTTTTTATTTGATTGATTGATTACATCTTCACCATATTTTTCCCTAATTTCAGTTCCATAATTTTTTTCATTTTCATCAATCATCTTTTCTTTAAAACCTTCAAATTTTTCTGAATCTGTCATAATGTATTTTCCCTCCTTTAATGCTATAGTTTTAGTTACATTTTCTATCAGCAAGTCAATTTGTTTTCTTTTAGCTAGTAATTTGCTATGATGCTCTTTTAATGCACTTAAACTGTCAAAAGTTGGTGAATTTATAATGTTTTTTATATTTTCTAAGCTAATGCCTAACTCTCTATAAAAAAGTATTTGTTGTAGTTTATTAACTTCATTTTGACCATATATACGATAACCTGAGGAATTTATTTTAAGTGGCTTAAGAAGCTCAATTTCATCATAGTATCTAAGGGTTCTAGTACTTATACCAGCTATTTTACTTAATTTCTGAACTGTATATTCCATAAGTAATACCTCCTATAAATTAAATATACACTTTTACGTAACGTCAATGTCAATATATTAAAATATAAAAATTTATATCTTTTAATAAAAATATAAAAAAATATCTTTATTGGATATTTTAATCATAAGTGTCAATAATCACTAGTGAAAATTAAAAAATAAAATTTATAGATTATTTTTATCAAAAGATAGAGAATCTATAACCTGGGAGGAATTGTATGAATTTAAAAAGAAGCAAAGAAAAACGTGAAGAATATAGAAGGCTGTATTCAGATAAAGAAAGTTTTTTAAGTTTGATTCAAAATTTTACAAGTGTCTCAATAGCAAAAGAATTAACTCTTAAAAATATAGAGTTAGAAACATCTTTTATATGTGAATATAAAGGAAAGGAAGTAGATATAATTTATAAAGTTTTTTCTAAAAATCGTAAAATTTCACACTATATAGTGTTGGAGTTTCAAACAGAAATGGATACAGAGATTGTACCAAGGCTAAAATCATACAGAGAGCAAATTTGGAAAAGCTTTATAATGAAAAAGAGCCTTGAAGAAATTGAGAGTAAAGACTTTAAACTTCCAAAAGTTATACCAGTAATTCTATATAGTGGACCCGAAAGGTTAAGTAAAAAAAGAGGTATTTTAGATATTATAGAATCTGTATCAGAAGATAATAATAATTCCAGTATAAAAAATTAAAATTACATAATGTGTTTATCGGTCTAAAATGGGAACTTATCGCATAAACTTAAATATGAAAATATTTGTAGATACAAGTTCTATGTGGAGGTGTTCCATGAGAAATAACAAGTCTAAGGTATTGCTAGGAATACTGTGTCTAGCAACAGGAATGGCAGTAATTTTATCAATGTTGCTTCCTGGCTGGATTTGGTCAGCACTTACCGCATTAATACTTATTGGATGTGGAGCATTATTATTTTTTTGTTAAAATAATTTTAACTATAAAGTGTGGGGTGAGTATTGATGAAAGTAGTAACAATAAAGTTACCAAAATGGATTTCAAACATAGTTTTAAAATTTATGAGAAAGAGTAAAAATGATTAAATTTAAAAAGCCTACTTTCGGAAGTAGGCTTTTAAACGTGGCTATTAAGCTCTTTCAATTTTACCAGAACGTAAACATCTAGTACAAACTTTTACTCTCTTAGGAGCTCCATCTATAATCGCTCTTACGCTTCTTAAATTAGCTGACCATGTTCTTTTATTATGTTTATTTGAGTGTGATACTTGGTTTCCAGAAACCTTACCTTTACCACATACGCTACATACTTTTGCCATCTACGCACACCTCCTTAAAATGATAACTATTTAAAGACTAAAAACATATTTATATTATCATAAATAACAAAAATTTGCAATAGAAATATATATTTGCCTTACATATATTGAAGAATTTCTTATTATCATATAAAATTATATATATAATTTTATATAAAGTAAATATATTTGGAAAATAATTATTATTTTTCTTTAAATATATAGACAATACAAGAAATTTTATCCAAAAACTTTTCTAGGTTTAAATTATACCATATTTATAGTATGATATGATTATAATTTTATATAATAAATAAGTAAAAATAGTAAAAAATAAATTAAGAAACATTTTTAATAAAAATAAACTTAAGGGGGTCAACCATGAGTGCAAAGGTAATGAATCAATATGGAAGTATAGAAATAGATAATCAAGTAATAGCTCAAGTCACATATAGAGCTGCAATGGAAAGTTATGGTCTAGTAGGTTTGGCATCTAAATCTAAAGGAATAGTAGAATTATTAAAAGGTGAAAATGCTACTAAAGGTGTTAGAGTAGAAGAAGTAGAAGAAGATGCCATAGCAATAGAACTTTATGTTATAATACAATATGGTACAAATATATCTACAGTTGCAAATAACATAATAGATAGAGTTAAATATGTAGTTGAAAAGATGACTGGCGTAAGAGTCACTAAAATTGATATTAATGTACAAGGAATAAGAGTTAAGTAATTTTATAGGAGGAAAGAAATGATTCAGTATATAGATGGTAAAAGGTTAAGAGAGATGTTCATTTCAGGTGCAAACAATCTCCAAAACAATAAAGATTTAGTTGACAAATTAAATGTATTCCCTGTACCAGATGGAGATACAGGGACTAATATGTCCTTAACTATATCTTATGCCTTAAAAGAGTTAGCGAAAGTAGACAATGATAGTATATCAGACATCGGAAAAGCATTATCTAAAGGCTCTTTAATGGGTGCAAGAGGAAACTCAGGAGTTATACTTTCACAAATAATTAGAGGTATAGCTAAGTCTATAGAGGGAAAAAATAAATTATCAACAGATGATTTAGCAAAAGCTTTTAAAAATGGTTCTGATACAGCTTATAAAGCTGTAATAAAACCAATTGAAGGAACTATACTTACTGTAGTTAGAGAGAGCGGAGAGTTTGCAGTAAAAGCTGCTAAAAAAGAAAAAGATGTAGTAAAGTTTTTAAGTATGCTTGTAAAGGAGTCAAACGCTTCACTAGAAAGAACTCCAGACCTTCTAAAAAATCTGAAGGATGCTGGTGTAGTTGATTCTGGAGGAAAAGGGCTTGTACTTATATATGAAGGTATGTTAGCTTCTATAAAAGGTAACGATATAGAAATAAAAAGCGCTAGCCTAGACACTAATGTTGCAACAAACATAGACTTCCCAAAGAATAGCATTAGTACAGATGATATAAAATACTGTTATTGTACAGAATTTATACTAGAAAGTTCTAAAGTAGAAGATACTAAAATACGAGATATAATGATGGCCTATGGTGATAGTTTAGCAGTAGTTGGAGATGATGGAGTCATAAAGGTACATGTACACACTAATGACCCAGGAAACGTGCTTCAAGAAGCTCTAAAGTATGGTCAATTATTAACTATAAAAATAGAAAATATGAAGTTACAACATGAAAATACAATATTAGAAGTAGAAGAAAAAAAAGAAAATGATAGTGAGCCTTTAGAAGAAGAAAGAGAATTTGGATTCATAGCGACTTCTATGGGTGAAGGATTAGCAAATATATTTAAAGATTTTGGTGTTGACCATATAATAGAAGGTGGTCAAACTATGAATCCAAGTACTGAAGACTTTATGAATGCCATAAAGGATATAAATGCTAAAAATATATTTATTTTCCCAAATAACAGCAATATAATAATGGCTGCTAACCAAGCTAAAGAATTGAGTGATAAAAATATAATAGTTATACCTACAAAAAACACACCTCAAGGATTTGCTGCATTAGTAACCTTTAATGGAGAATTAAGTGAAGATGAAAATGAAGAAGCTATGATGAATGCTTTAAATTCAGTTAAATCAGGTCAAGTAACTTTTGCTGTTAGGGATACAGTAATGAATGAAATTGATGTTAAAGAAGGTAATATAATTGGAATTGCAGAAGGTAAATTATTATCAGCAGGGGATTATGTAGATGAAGTAACATCAAATCTTATTGAAAAATTGGTTGATGAGGATACTGCTATAATAACTTTATTCTTTGGTGAAGATGTTACAGAATCTCAGGCAAATGAACTTCGTACTTCTTTAGAAGAAAAATTTGCAGATGTAGATGTAGAATTATATTATGGAGGACAACCTCTTTATTATTACTTAATTTCAGTTGAATAATGATTATAAGAACCTGTATGACCATGTAGCTTTTATAAAGTTGGTTGTACAGGATTTTTGTGTAGTAGGTGATATATTTGTTGGATTTATATAAAGATGTTCAATATGTTAAGGGAATAGGCCCTAAAAAGGCATATAAGCTAAATAAGCTGGGTATATTCACATTAAAGGACCTATTGTATTATTTTCCAAGGCAATTTGAAGATAGAAACAATCTTAAGAAAATAGCACAATTGGAGAATGATGAAAAAGCTACAATAAAAGCAGTAATATCAAGTATAAATACATTTAGTCCAAAAGAAGGAATGACTTTAACAAAGATTGACGTAAAAGATGAAACTGGTTCGGCTAAGTTAGTATTTTTTAATAAAACTTATATAAAAAATACATTTAGACCTGGAGATTCAATATTAGTTTTTGGAAAAGTTAAGAAAAGATTTAATAACTTAGAACTTACATCATGTGAATTAGAATATCTTACTAATTCACCTAAAAATACATGTAGATTTATGCCTGTGTATCAACTTACATATGGTGTTACAAATAAAGAAATTATGAGTATAATTAAGACTGTACTTGAAGATAAGGAATTGATTATACAAGAATATATGCCACAAAGAATTATAGAAAAATATAGATTATGTAACATAGATTTTGCAGTTAGAAACATTCATTCACCAAGCAATAAAGAATCGTTAAAAATAGCCTTATATAGAATTGTATTTGAAGAATTACTTATATTACAGTTGGGACTGTTTGTATTTAAAAGTGGAAGAAATAAAGAAAATGGAATAAAATTTACAATAAGTGAAAGTTTAAAAAATATAATAAGTTCTTTACCATTTAAATTAACTAAAGCTCAGAATAGAGCATTAGATGAAATTCTAAATGATATGAATTCCGATAAAATAATGAATAGATTGGTTCAAGGTGATGTAGGTAGTGGTAAAACAGTAGTTGCTCTCTTAGCACTTGCAAATTGTGTTTTAAATGGTTATCAAGGAGCTTTGATGGCACCTACAGAGATATTAGCAGGACAACATTATATTTCACTTACTGAAACCTTAAAAGATTTTGGCATAAATGTAGGCTTATTAATAGGTAGCCTTACAAAAAAACAAAAAGATACGGTATTAGAACAAATTAAAAATAATGAAATTGATATATTGATAGGAACACATGCATTAATTGAAGATAAAGTTGAATTTAATAATATTGGTCTGGTTATAACAGATGAACAGCATCGATTTGGAGTTATGCAAAGAAGTAGACTTTCATTAAAAGGAATAAATCCAGATATACTAGTAATGACAGCTACACCAATACCAAGAACATTAGCACTTATACTTTATGGAGATTTAGATATTTCTATTATAGATGAACTCCCACCAGGGAGACAGCCAATAGAAACACTTGCTATTGAAAAGAGCAAGAGAGATAGAGCTTATAACAACCTAGTAAGAAGAGAAGTTGAATCGGGAAGACAAGTATATATTGTATGTCCACTAGTGGAAGAAAGTGAAGCAATAGAAGCTAAGTCAGCTGTTGAATTAGTAGAGGAATTAAGGGCTGAATATTTCTCAGATTTAAGGCTTGGACTTCTTCATGGAAAAATGAAATCAAGTGAAAAAGATGAAGTAATGAGTAACTTTAAGAATAGAGAAATAGATATTTTGGTTTCGACGACAGTTATAGAAGTTGGTGTCAATGTGCCAAATGCAACTCTAATGATAATAGAGAATGCTGAAAGGTTTGGTCTTGCACAATTACATCAGCTTCGAGGTAGAGTTGGAAGAGGAAGCCATAAGTCATATTGTGTACTGATTTACGACTCTAAAACAGATGTATGCAGGCAGAGAATGTCTATAATGGAAGAAACAAATGATGGATTTAGAATTTCAGAAAAGGATTTAGAAATAAGAGGACCTGGAGAATTTTTTGGGACTAGACAACATGGACTTCCAGAATTAAAAGTAGCAAATTTGTTTAAGCACATAAAAATATTAAAATTAGCACAACAGGAAGCACGATATATATTAGGTGAAGATAATAATCTACAATTGAAAGAGAATATTCCACTTAAAAAGGAAATTATAGATAAATTTAAAGATACATTGGAAGAAATTTCATTAAATTAATTTTAATTTATGTTAAAATATTATTGATGTAAGAATGTGCTGAAGGGAGATTGTCATATTGAGAGTAATTTCAGGAAAAGCAAGAGGATTAAAATTAAATACTCCAAAAAATGAAGATGTAAGGCCAACAACAGATAGAGTAAAAGAGTCTTTATTTAATATAATAAATTCATATATAATGGAAAGTGAAGTTCTAGATTTATTTGCTGGAACGGGTTCTTTAGGGATAGAATGTTTGTCCAGAGGTGCAAAAGCATGCACTTTTGTAGATATTAGTAAAGAAAGTATAGAAATTGTTAAATCTAATATAAAAAAAGCAAGGGTTGAAAATGAGAGTTTTATTTTAAACCTTGATTTTAAAACTGCTATAGATAAGCTTAAGTTACAAAATAGTAAATTTGACATAATTTTTATGGACCCTCCATATTATAAAAATATGTTTATAGAAGCTATTGAAAAAATTGATAATTCCAATTTGTTGAATGAAGATGGAATAATAGTTGTAGAGCATGATACTAATGATTTATTTCCAGATAAAATAAGTAAGTTAGAGAAAACTAAAGATAAAAAATATGGAAATACTACATTAACTTTTTATAAGGTGGAGGCATAAGATGGAAAATAAACCTAGAAAAGCTATATTTGCAGGAAGCTTTGACCCAATTACTAATGGACATTTAGATATTATTTGCAGGGCTTCGAAGTTATTTGACGAATTACAAATAGGAGTCCTAAATAATCCTAATAAAAAAGGTCTATTTAGCTTTGAGGAAAGAGTAGAACTTATAAAAAAAAGTACAAGCCATCTAGAGAATATAAAAGTTGTAACTTTTGATGGACTATTAATAAATTACTGTCAAGAAAATGGAATTGGAGCACTAGTTAGAGGTGTAAGAAGTGGTGCTGATGTTGATTATGAACTTCAAATGGCTCATATGAATAGAGAGCTTAATCCAGATATAGAGACTATAATTTTACCAAGCTGTACAAAGTATTCATTTATAAGTTCATCTTTAATAAAAGAGGTTTTGCTCTTTGATGCTGATATAAAAAATTTGGTTCCAAAAATTGTTTTGGAAGAATTAAAGAAAAAAACTACTGGGGGTAATTGATATATGAAGATAGATTTGGAAATGATTGAACTATTTGATCAGTTAGAGGAGATATTTAGAAGTGCTTCTACAATTCCTTTTTCACATAAATGTACTGTAGACAAGGATGAAGTTTTGGCAATAGTTAATGATATAAGAACTTTAATACCGGAGGAAGTAACACAGGCAGTTTGGATAAATAAAGAAAGAAATAAAATAATAAGCCAAGCTAAACAAGATGCTACAAACATAGTTGAGCAAGCACAAAAAGAAGCTGAAAGAATACAACAAGAATATCAGGAAAATATAGAAGAATTAAAGAAAAATTCTGAAGATGTAGTAAAAGCATATGTAGAGTCAAGTGAACCTGTTGTACAAGCAGACCAAAGAGCTAAGGATATAGTTGACAGGGCTGAAAGAATAGCTAATGAGATAAGAATTGGTTCAATTGAATATGCAGAAGATGTGCTTTCTAGTGTTGAGTATAATTTAAAAGAAATATTAGAAGAAATAAAAAGAGATAAAGCTGAACTTAGACCTAAAAAATAAATTTTTTTAAGTAGGTAAAAACAGGCCATATAATTATATGGTCTGTTTTTTATGTAGCAATTTAATAAAAGAGATTTTAAAATTAAAAATTTCACTAAAAAATTCTAGTTTATCTTAACTATATTGATTGCATTAAAAAATAAAAATGACAATATTACTATAGAAAAAAACTATAATAAAAAAAAACATATAGAAAAAACTGATTAGACAAGAAATACATGCTTTGATAATATTTTAAATGGAGTAAAATTATGTAGAATTACAATGAAAAAAGAAAAACCAAACAAGATGGAGGGAATTAAGGTGAGTATGTTGAAAAAATTGTGTTCGCTAGCTATGGTGGCAATTATGACTACAACACTTATAACTGGGTGTTCAAATGGTAGTGGAAAAGATGCAAAAAAGGATGGAGAAAAAGAAAAGCTAGTTCTTTGGATGCCACCAGTAGAAGATAATATGAAGGAAGTTTGGGACCCTATTTTAGATAAATTTGAGGAAAAAAATAACTGTGAAGTAGATTTACAGATAATTCCTTGGGAAAATTATTCAGAAAAATTTGCAACAGCCATAAGTGCTGATGAAGGCCCTGATGTTGGATATATGTATGCAGAAATGTATCCTCAGTTTATACAAAGTGGAGCAGTAGAAGATTTAACTAACTATGCAACTAAAGAAGATAAAGAACAATCTATTTACATAAAAACATCTGAAATGATGGGTGGAATGTATGGAATGCCTTTCCAAGCAGCAAATCCAGGTGTATTATACTATAACAAAGATATTCTAGATAAAATAGGAGAAAAACCTCCTAAAACATGGGAAGACTTTAAAAGAATCTGCCAAAAAGCAACAAAGGATACTGATGGCGATGGAAAAATAGACCAATGGGGATTAGCTCAAGGATGGGGAGCTAAAACTTTTGGTAACATGAACTGGAACTGGTATCCATATTTATGGCAAGCTGGTGGAGATATATTTAATGACGATTTAAAATCAGTTAAATTTAACGATAAGAGTGGTTTAGAAGCGGCTAATTTCTTAAAAGAATTACAAGCATATGTACCTGAAGATTCTTTATCTAAAGATAGTAATGAAATGGTAGAAAGTGTATTTGGACCAGGGAAAGCAGCATTTACTATAATGTTATCTTCTGCTGCAACAAGTGTATTTGATAAGTCATTTCCAGATTTAAATTGGGGATTTGTAACTGGTTTAGAAGATAAGAAAGCTGCAACTTTTGGAGCAGTAGACCATTTATCTTTAATGTCATCAGCAAAAGATAAAAAACTTGCATATAAATTAATACAATATATGTTAAGTGTTGAATCAATGACAGAATTCCATAAAGCAATACCAAGAGCACCAATAACAAAAGGTGAACCATATCAAGGTGATGAAAGATTTAAAGAAATGGTTGAAAATGATAAGGATGTATATAGACCATTGGTAGTAGGACCGCATGGTGTTGAAATATATGAATATTTATGGAAAGAACTTCAAACTATGATTTCAGGAGATAAAACTCCAAAACAAGCGTTAGATGATGCTGCAAAATATTCAAATGATTTATTAGCACAATAAAAGTTTAAGGCTGTAAGATGTTATAAAATACTTTACAGATTAAAATTAGCATTGTATTTATAAGTACAATGCTAATATTTATATTGGAGAGGATAAAAATGAATAACTTAGTTAGAGAGTTTGAAGAAAATTCAAAAAGAAAAAAAATAAAATTAAATATTAAACCATATATATACATATTACCATTAGGCATAATTTTAGTGGCATTTTATGTATTACCAATAATAATGTCAATATACTTTAGCTTTACAAAGTATAATATTATTAGTCCAGCAACATTTATAGGTTTAGAAAATTACAAAAAATTATTCACAGATGAAACATTAAAAGTATCCATTATAAATACGATTAAATTTGCTGTTGTAGTAGTGCCTTGCCAGACTATTTTATCATTGATTTTGGCTGTTTGGATTACAGGAAAAGGAAATAGTAAAATAGCCTCATTTGCTAAAGGAGCTATTTTTATACCTGTATTATCATCTATGGTTTTGATTGGTATGGTATGGAGAGCTTTATTAAATGGAGAAGGTTCAATTATATATCAATTATTAGGTGCTTTTGGAATAGAGTCATCCAAACTTTTGGGAGATAGTAAGACAGCACTTCCTACACTTATGTTTATATCTATGTGGAAAAATATAGGATATTTTATGGTAATTTATATTTCAGCTATAATGAATTTACCAAAACATTGTTATGAAGTGGCAAAGGTTGATGGAGCTACAAAACTTCAAGAATTTATGAAAATAACAGTTCCCTTACTAAAACCAACTACAATAATGGTTGTGTTTTTAGGAACAATATGGTCGTTACAAGTGTTTGACTTGGTTTATACTGTGACAGGTGGAGGTCCAGGTATATCTACTATGAGTATAGTTATGCACGCATTTAACTTAAACTTTAAAAACTTTAATTCTGGATATGCAATGACTGTAGCAAATGTATTATTTTTGTTGATAGCAGTAGTTTCAATTTTACAAAATAAGCTTGTAAAACGAGACAGTTCAGATTTTTAGAAAGGTAGGTATAATATGAAAACAACAAAGAGATTATTGAGTGATGGGTTGCTGTTATTTATAGCATGTGCAAGCTTAGTACCATTTATATATATGTTGATAATATCATTAAAAGTAACATATAATTCGTACAATTTGGATATATCTTTTTCAACAGTAACACTTCAAAACTATATAGATATATTTACTAAAAAAGGATTTACGCAATATTTTTTAAACACAGCTATAGTATCTTTTTCAGGGGTACTGTTAAACTTAGTATTTAGTACATTAGCAGGGTATTCTTTTGCGAAGATGGATTTTAAAGGTAGTGATAAGTTATTTTTATTTATGATAATGACTTTAATTATACCATCTCAAGTTACAATGATACCACTTTATATAATAATGAAACACTTAGGATGGATAAATAGTTATTTGGCTCTTATTATGCCAATACCAACTGCATTTGGTGTATTTATAATGAGGCAAGCTATTTTAGGAGTACCAAAAGAACTCTTAGAATCAGCAAAAATAGATGGTTGTTCAGACCTTAGAATTTTAGTACAAATAGTGTTACCTCTAATCAAACCAGCATTAATTACACTAGCTATATTTACTTTTATGGGAGCATGGAATGAGTTTATGTGGCCTCTTATAGCAACAACTAAAGATGCAATGAGGACATTAACAGTAGGATTATCAACGCTTAAGACATTCCAAATAACGAATTATGGACAAATGATGGCAGGAGCAACAATAACATTTTTACCTCCATTTATTTTCTATTTAATTTTACAAAGTAAATTTGTTGAAGGGGTATCTTTATCTGGTATAAAAGGTTAAACAGTCTAATTTAAAAATACAAAATAAAACTTATAGATGCGGAGGAAATTAAAACATGGAAATTTCATATGTATTGAAAGATTGCACATTTAAACACAATAAATACTCAGTTATAGAAGCTGAAACTTGGGAACATAAGGATTTAAATATTGTAGTAGCTAAAGGTGAAAAATTTGCCTTTCAAATTATGTTGAAAGCCACAGAAGAATTTAATTGCACAATTGATAGTAGTAGTGCTATATCATGGAAAGGCTTGGGAAATAGAGTAAGATTAGGACTAAATGTGCCTGATGGATTAGAAAACAATTTTAGTATAAATATATTAGGATATGTTCAAGATGATACAAAAGCATTTGTAAATGATGCTATTTTGAGAGATAAAGATGTACTAGTGGAACAATATTTGCCTCAAACGTTTTGGATTGAAGGACAAGTACCTGAGGATTTTTTAGGAAATAACCTTAATATAAGTATTGATATACTTAAAAGCTTTGGATATGAAGATGAAGAAAAAGTTTGTACAGTTGATGTACCTATAGCAGTAAAAAATGTTGTGTTAAAGCCTTTAGACGAAAGTAAATTCTTTTTAGATTTATGGCAACATCCAAGTTGTCTAGCTAGAATGTATAAAGTTGAATTGTGGTCTGATATACATTTTGAGATAATAGATAATTATCTCAAAGAATTAGCGTCTTTAGGAGAAAAAGTTGCAACAGTTATAGTTTCAGATTATCCATGGGCAGGTCAAAGTTGTTATAAAGTTTATAAGAATCCATCAAACTTATATGAATATAATATGGTAGGTGTATCAAAAGATTTAGATGGAAATATCAAGTGTAATTTTGAAAGCATGGACAAGTATATAAGTATAGCTAGTAAGTACAAAATGGCTCAGGAGATAGATTTGTTTGGTCTGTTGGGTAATTGGTGTGCTGGAGAATTTGGAAACCCAATAGAGGGCTACAAAGACCCTATAAGAGTAAGATACTTTGATGAAAAAGATAAAGTGTTTAAATTTATAAATAATACAGATGATTTAAAAGAGTATATAGGATTAGTATTAAATCATTTAATAGAATGTGAGTTATGGGATAGTGTGAGAATTATAGCTGATGAACCAAATAATCCAGAGGTTGTAAAAGAGTGTATCGAATTTATAAATTCTACTGTAAGTACTCATCAAGTTAAATATAAATCAGCAACTCATGACCAAAACTTTTTAGATAGAGCTAAAGATGAAGTTGATGATATGTCAATAAATTTAAAACTTACTATTCAAAATTATAAAGATATAGAAAATCTAAAGAAAAAAATGCATGATAAAGACGGAATATTGACTTGGTTTGTTTGTTGTTTCCCAGAAAAACCAAATAGTTTTATAAGTTCTCCTTTTGTAGAAAATAGAATAATAGGGTGGTACACTTATTATTTTGGTCTTGATGGATTTTTAAGATGGGATTATAATTTATGGACAGAAGACCCTTGGAAAGATGCAAGTTATAAATTCCCTATTTGGAAAGCTGGAGATATGTTCTTTGTTTATCCTGGAAAAGACTTAAAGCCTGTTAGAAGTGTTAGAATGGAAAACTTAAGATTTGGTATACAAGATTTTGAGTTATTTACTATGCTAGAAAAAGAAAAGGGAAGAGAATATATAGAAGTTGAGCTTATGCAAACTTTATTAAATAAAAAAGAAAATGCTGAGATTAAAGGTTTTGGAAATATAGAACTTGGATATTCACTAGATAATTGTGGATATGATAAAGTTAAAAAACAAGTTTTAGATTTGTTAGATAAATAAATTATATAGGTAATATTAATTAACTTAATATAGAAGTAATTACTTAGAATTGATTTGGATAAAATCTATATTGAAAGAATTAGGTTTTGGAAATAAAAATCTGACAGTGCATTAACTGTCAGATT
Organism: Clostridioides sp. ZZV15-6598; assembly: GCF_020657705.1. Classification (NCBI taxonomy): domain Bacteria; kingdom Bacillati; phylum Bacillota; class Clostridia; order Peptostreptococcales; family Peptostreptococcaceae; genus Clostridioides; species Clostridioides sp. ZZV15-6598. The sequence goes on from NZ_JAGWCS010000025.1 coordinate 31,630, forward strand.
TTTACTTTATTGATTTATTAATTTAAAACACTATATTTATTAAAAAATGCTACTATTTAAGAAATGTTTTTCTTATTGAATACTTCTTTATCGACCTTTCCAAGTGATTTACCTACAGTAATTGAAGATACCATAGCACCATTGACATTTATCATTGTACGCCCCATATCCAGTATAGGGTCTATTGCTAGTATTCCACCAACTAATGGGAAATAAGAGCCAAGACCTACTCCAGAAATAACAACCGAAACAGCTATTGTAGCAGTTCCTGGAAGTCCTGCTATTCCAAGTGAACTAATTGTTATAACAATTAATAACATAACATAAAAACTGATATCCATATTTACTCCAGCCATATTAGCAAGAGTAACAGCCATCAAAGCAGGATATATGCCAGCACAACCATTCATACCCATATTTGCACCTAAACTTGCTGTAAAGCTTGATACACCCTCATCAACTCCGTGATTTTGCACTAAACTTTCTATCGTGACAGGCAATGTTCCTAAACTAGAGCGTGAAGTAAATGCTAGAAGTAGAGCTTCTGTTGAATTTTTTATATAAGTAATAGGATTTAAGCCATTTAAAGTTATAAAAATTAAATGTATAACAAATAATATTGCAACTGCTATATAAAGAGCCAATATAAAATGTAATACAGAAACTATTGAACTAATACCTTGTGAAGTTATTGTATTTGCAAGTAGTGCAACTACAGCATATGGCATAAATTTGATAACAGTCATAGATACACTAACAATTATTTTATAAGATGCTTCTATAAAATCTATAAATGGTTTTATAGTTTCAAAGTGTTTTTTACTTAATCTCTTTATTGAGGTACCTATAAATGTAGCAAATATTATTGTAGCTACGATATTTCCATTTGCCATAGCCATTACAGGGTTTGATGGCAATAACCCTCTTAAAGTATCTACAAGAGAATTTATTTCCTTCAGTTCTTGATTTCCTCCTAAACTGGATAAATCAGTTCCTACTCCTAATTTCATTGTGTTTGCAACAACAATTCCGACAATTGCTGCTATAGCAGTAGTAATAAGGAGCATTCCTAGAGATTTAAATGTTAAAGTTCCAAGATTATTATCTTTCATGTTAATAATTACTTTTATAATTGATAAGAAAACCAAAGGTATTACTAACATTTTTAATAAGTCCATAAATCCAGAACCAAATAAACTATACCATTTGCTTACCTCTTGTAACCAAGTAATTTGAGTTGTATCAGTAGGAAAACCAGCAAAAGCTTGAATAATAATTCCTAATATAAGACCAATTATTGTAGAATATATTGTTCTTAATGAAAATTTGATTTTTTTCTTTTCAAATTGTCTAACAATAAAAAATATACCTATAAGTAGTACTATGAAAAAAATCGTTTTAAAATCTGTAATCATAAGAAATTGTGATAAGAATGAGCTTTCCAATATTTTTTCTCCTTTGTCTAAAAATAAATTTTTCTAAGTTTAAATGATATCAATATATTAAAAAAATGTCAATGTTATATCACAATTTACTGAGATAGAATAAAATAATTTAATTTATGGAAATGTGATTAAATGGATTTGAATGGGGTATAATATATGTTTAAAGACTTTGAACTAGGGTAAGAAATATAGAAATAACTTTTGGGAAATTTGATTTCAAACGAAAAAACGTTAAAAAAATAACTAAAAATTATTATAAAAATATATACATAGAATAGATATCAAATGAAAAGTTTAAAATAAGTAGAGAAATTAATTAGACGTCTAAGGAGAGATAGAATGAGAGTAATAATAATTGGTGGTGTTGCAGCTGGTATGAGTGCTGCAGCGAAATTAAAAAGAATTAAACCTGAATATGAGGTTGTAGTTTATGAAAAAACAGAAATAGTGTCTTTTGGAGCTTGTGGGTTGCCATATTTTGTAGGTGGTTTTTTTGATGATGCTAATGATTTGTTGGCAAGAACACCTGAAAAACTTAGAGAATCTGGTATTGATTTAAAGATATTTAGAGAAGTTGTTGCAGTTGATACTGAGTCTAAGAAAATAAAAATAAAAAATGTAAAAACAGATGAGATATACGAAGATTACTATGATAAATTGATGATAGCAACTGGGGCAAGAAGCATACTGCCTCCTATAAAAAATATAAATTTAAAAAATGTTTCTACACTAAAAAGCCTATATGATGGAGAATATCTAAAAAAATTATTAAGTAGAAAAGAAATAAAAAAAGTAACTATAATAGGTGCTGGATTTATAGGATTAGAAGCTGTTGAAGCATGTAAGAAGTTGGGTAAAGACGTACATGTAGTTCAATTGGAAGAGAGAATATTACCACAAGTATTTGATAAGGAAATTACAGATGTCTTAGAAGAAGAAATAAGGAATCATGATGTCAAATTGCATTTGGATGAGATAGTTGTAGAACTATCTGGAAAAGATAAAGTGGAAAAAGTAATAACCAATAAAGGTGAAATAGATACAGATGCTGTGATAATTGCTACTGGTGTAAAACCTAACACGGAATTTTTACAAAATACAAATATAAAAACATTAAAAAATGGAGCTATAGTAGTTGATGAGTATGGAAGAACTTCTGTTGAAGATATATATTCTGCTGGCGATTGCGCAACTATAAAGAATATAGTGAGTAATGAAAATGCATATATACCTTTAGCAACTGGAGCAAATAAATTAGGTAGGATAGTAGGAGAAAATTTAGCAGGTAAAGAAGTTTCTTATCAAGGTTCTCTATCTTCAAGTTGTATAAAAGTTATGGATATGGAGGCTGCTTCAACTGGAATTACAGAGAAACAAGCTAATGATTTAGGATTAAACTTTAAATCCAAATTTATTTCTGATTATAATCAAACTCACTATTACCCTGGAAGAAATAAAATATATGTAAAACTTATTTACGATGCAGAGACAAAAGTTATTTTAGGTGGACAAGTGGCTGGTTTTAAAGATGCTGTTCAGAGAACTAATGTGTTGGCAGCTGCTATCTTTGGAAAAATGACTACAAGTCAACTTGGGATGTTAGATTTATGTTATGCTCCACCATTTGCAAGAACCTGGGATGTATTAAATGTAGCTGGAAATGTATCTAAATAATTTTATCTAAGTAACTATTAATAATCAAGTAATTATTAATAAATTAAATAATAGTAATAAATATTAAAGGAATGAATTTACCCTGAAATAATTTTATCTAAGGTAAGCTCATTCCTAAATTTTTATTAAGGATAATTTTTACTAAAACTATAAAATTAATTTTTAATCAAAATTTAAATGTAAACTAAGTCTATCCTCACCAATAATCGTATTTTCAAAAACATTAGTAGCATTTTCTAAGTACATGTTAGGCATATCTAATGATGGGCTAAAGTGTGTCAATAAAAGTTGCTTAACATTTCCTAGTTTTGCAAGGTTTGCAGCTTCTCTAAACGTCATATGCTTATTTTTGACAGCTTTTGAAATATCTAAATCATCACCATACATAGCTTCACATATAAACAAATCACTATCTTTTATAAAGTTAGGTATTGAGTCTATAGGTCTTGTATCTGTTATAAGACTTACTTTAACTCCTTTTCTTGATTCTCCTAAAACCATGTCTGGAGTATATTTTTTTGAATTTAAAACTATACTTTGACCATCTTGAAGCTTTTTCCATATTGTTTTAGGAACTTTATTTTGAGTTGCTTTATTTATATCAAATTTAGGATTTCTTTTAAAATTAAAACTGTATCCTATACATTCTATAGAGTGTTCTAAATGGATTGTTGAAATCTCTATGTTTTTCAAATACTCATTATCTAAAGAAAAACTACCTTGAGGATTTTCTATGATTTTTAAAGTATAAGGTATATATTCTACTAAATTTCTCATAGAACGGATACAATCAATTATTCCAATAGGCCCAACTATAGTTAAATCACTTGTACGACCACTATTTCCAATCGTTGATAGAAGTCCTAAAAGTCCAAATATATGGTCACCATGTAAATGTGTTATACAAATCAAGTCTATATCTTTAAAGCCACATTTTTTCAACTTCATAGATACTTGAGTGCCTTCACCACAGTCAATTAGTATTTTTCTACCTTTATAGTTCATAAATACAGAAGACAGAAATCTATGTGGCATGGGTACATTTCCACCACATCCAAGTAAAGTTAAATCTATCATTTTTTCCCCTTTCTAAAATTAACACAAATCTGTTGTTTGTTTTTATTATGATATCCTATTATAATTATTTTAACATTAAATACAACAATAAATGTGTATTTGAGTCAAGAAATATTAGTAAATAGAAATTTTGTATAATAGTATACAAAAACTCTATAAGTAGAAGTTTACATTTATTTTAAAAAAATTTATAGGAGGTAAATCTAATGAAATTATTGAAGAAAATCACTATTTTATCATTGATGATATTGACTTTAGCTGGATGCAGTAATGGGGAAAGTAAAAAAAAAGTTGAAGGTTCTAACAATATTCAAAATTCTAAGAAAGAAGAGCAAGCTATTGTAGTACATAAAGATGAAAATATATTAAAAGATAGGTATGAACCACCAAAAGGATTTAAAAGGGTTGATGTAGAAAAAGGTAGTTTTGAAAGTTTTTTAAGGAATACTAAGTTGAAAAATTATGGTGAAAAAGTCAAGTATTACGATGGTAGAACTAAGGAATCAAAAGGCATCTATGATAGTGTATTCGATGTTGATATTGGTGATAGAGACTTGCATCAATGTGCAGATGCAATTATGCTTATGAGAGCAGAATACCTGTATCAGAATAAGAGATATGATGAAATAAGCTTTGATTTTGTGGATGGTTTTAAGGCTAAGTATTCAAAATGGGCAGAAGGTTATAGGATTTCAGTAAAAGATAGTGGTTCAAGTTGGTATAAAGCAAGTGAATATTCAACATCATATGAGAGTTTTAGAAAGTTTATGGATATAGTATTTGCTTATTCAGGCACTTTATCACTTGAAAAAGAATTAAAACCTGTACAACTTGATGATATGAAAATAGGGGATGTTTTTATAGTTGGAGGCAGTCCAGGACATGCAAGTATAATTATGGATATGGCAAAAAATGAAAAAACTGGAGAAAAGGTCTTTATGATAGCTCAAAGTTATATGCCTGCTCAACAAACTCAGCTTCTTATTAATCGTAAACAACCAAATTTAAGTCCTTGGTATAACTTGAATTTTGAGGGAGATTTAACAATTCCTCAATGGACTTTTAAAAGAGACCAGTTAAAAAGGTTCTAAAAAAATACATATAAAATAAATGAAAAATATAAGTGTGAAAAAATGTAATTAGATTAAAACTTGTTGGATATGGACAAAATTAAATTGATAGATAAATATTAAAAATCGAAATGATTAACTTCATATATTCTAGTATTTATCTAAAAAGCTTTATCTTAAAATAAGAGTCTTATTTTAAAGCTGAAACTAATTTTAGGAGGATAAATTATATTGAAAATTAGAAGATATTTAATTTTAGTAATTTTAATTCTAATTACAACAAGTCAGAGTTTTATTTCTTATGGACTAGAGAGTTTTGAAGAAAGTTATAAAAATGTAGAACAATCAAATAACTTTAATCAAAAAATGGAAAACTCATCTAAAGAAATAACAATTTTTCACACTAATGACATACATGGAAGATATGCTGAAGGTGATGAGTATATACAAATAGGTAATCTAGCTACATTAAAAAAGGAAACTCCAAATTCGATTTTAGTAGATGCAGGAGATTGCTTACATGGATTACCAATAGTAAATATGAATAAAGGTGAAGACGCAATTGAATTAATTAAAAGTGTTGGATATGACTATATTGCCCCAGGAAATCATGACTTTAATTATGGAAAGGATAGATTGTTAGAGTTATCCAAAATTGCAAATTCAGGAGATAAAGCTTTAAAATTTTTAGCATCAAATATATTTGAAGATGGTAAAAAAGTATTTGATAGTAATGATATAAAAGAAATAGATGGCATAAAAATAGGATTTTTTGGACTTACAACCCAAGAAACAAAAAGTAAGACAGGCTCTAAAAATGTAGAAGGATTAGAGTTTAGAAATCCTATAGAAAGTGCAACAGAACAAGTAAATGAATTAAAAGAAAAAGGCGCTGATGTAATAGTTGCAATATCTCATATTGGAACTAATAGCCTAAGTAAGCCAAATAGTATAGATATAGCAAATAAAGTTCATGGTATTGATTTAATTATTGATGGTCATAGCCACACTAAGTTTGAAAATGGCAAACAGGTTGGTGATACACTGATTGTAAGTACAGGTCAATACCTAGAACATATTGGTGAAGTAAAGCTAACATTCGATACTAATGATACAGAACATATAAAAATAGACAATAAATCAGCAAGATTAATTGAAAAAGAAGAAGCATTGGAGTATAAGCTTGATTCTAGTGTAAGTAAAAAGGTTGATGAAATAAAGAAACAACAGGAAAAAATTTTAGATAAAGTTATAGGAGTAACAAAAAATACTCTAGATGGTTCGTATGAAAATGTAAGGACAAAAGAAACGAATCTAGGAAATTTAATAAGTGATATCTTATTAGATAAAACTAAAGCGGATATTTCTCTATTTAATGGGGGGAATATAAGAGATACAATTGAAAAAGGGGATATAACAAGAGGAAGTATTGCAGATGTATTCCCTTTTAGCAACACTATAGTTACTAAAGAACTTACTGGAAAACAAATTAAAAGGGTTTTAGAACATGGAGTAAAACTTTATCCAGAAAAAAATTCAGCCTTTTTACAAGTGGGTGGAATCTCATATTACTTTGACCCAAAGCAAAGAGACGGAGAAAAAATAACTGGTATTATGAAAGATGGAAAATCATTAGATATGAATAAAGAGTATACAGTTGCAACTAATGATTATATAGCACTAGGTGGAGATGAATTCCCTTGTTTCTCAAAAGAACCAATATTGAAAGATTTTGGAAGCTTAGAAAGTGCAGTAATTGAGTATATAGAGTATAAGAAAGAAATATGTAAGAGTGTGGATGGAAGAGTTAGTATTAAAACCAAGGAAGAATTGATAATTAACAGTAATGAGAGTAACTTAGTATTAAATCGTGATGAAGATAATTTAAATGATAGTGAAGGTAGTATAAATAATGATAATACTAAAAACTCGAATGAAAATAAGCGTAAAAATTTAGATAAAATGAAAGTTAGAGAAAGTTCTAATATAAAAGCATCTAAAGCAGAAATCAAAGAGAAATCTCCTAAAACAGGTGACTTAGGTATCAAAGATAGTATGTTTATATTTGTAGCCTCGAGTGTTTTAATTTACTTACTTAATACGAATCAGATAAGTTTAAAAAATAAAAAATTAAAATGAAACCAGTAATAAAATAAAATCAATATTAATTTATTCATAAATAGGTATTAATTATTATATAAAATATAAACTTAAACAAAGGTAATAGGATGTTTAAATACTAGATTACCTTTGTTTTTTTATATTTATGTATAGTAATATCCAATAAATAACTGTACTTTTGACTAAAAACAAATATAGTACTAATTTATTATTGGTATGTTTATTTTATTATTCAAGTGTGTAAAATCTTCTTGGTAATTAAAAAATATTTATAAATTGTCAAATAAAATGGTTTAGTTAGTATGATATAATTTAGCTAGTATACATAATAATGGAGGGGAAAAACATGAATAATATATTACTTTTAGAAGATGATAAGTCTTTAAATAGAGGGATTAGTTTTAAATTAAAAAAAGAAGGATATAATGTTTTTAATACATTTAGTATAGAAGAGGCAAGAGATATTTTTTTTAAGGAGGATATAAATTTAATTATTTCTGATATAGGTCTTCCAGATGGAAGTGGATTTGATTTTTGTGAGGAGATTAGAAAGAAAAGTGATGTTTACATAATAATGCTTACAGCACTTGATGAAGAAGTGGATATTGTTACAGGTTATGATTTAGGCGCAGATGATTATATTACAAAGCCATTTAGTTTGATGGTATTAATCTCAAAAGTAAATGCCTTTATGAAAAGGGTAAATACAGTAAAAAATTATACTTTATTGGTTTGTGATGATTTGTTTTTTTATTATATAGAAAACAAATTGATTATAAAAAATGATGACAAAGAAGAAGAAATAATTTTAAGTAAAACAGAGACTAAACTCTTAAGATATTTGATGGAAAATTCAATGCAAGCTTTGACTAAAGAACAACTCTTAGAATCTCTATGGGATAGTAGTGGCAACTTTGTAGATGATAATACAGTCGCAGTGAATATAAGAAGACTTAGACAAAAAGTAGAAAAGAATCCTTCTGAACCTAAGTATATAAAAACAGTAAGAGGAGTTGGATATATATGGGGTGAAAGGAGTATAAAAAAATGTTAAAAGATATAAATATCAAAGATAATTTGAGTATTAAAGAGGATTATATAATGAAAAAGGCTGTTATATATTCTGTTTTATCTATGCTTGTAGTAACATTTGTATTCATATTTTTTGAGTACAATAGACTATATGATTTATATGAACATCAAATAAAAAATACTCAAAGTATTGCAGGTATGTTGATTGAAAAATATCCAGATGATGAGGTAGATATAGTAAAGTCTATTTATAATTTTGACCATAGCAAAGCAGATGTTGGAGAAATGGCACTTGAAAAATTTGGATATGGGCTAGAAAATAAAATGTCAAATGATAAAAACTTTGGCATATATTTAAAATCTTTTTTTAAAGAATCAATTTTTGTTTTTTTAATAATGTTTATAGCTGTTACAGGAATAATATATTATTTTATAAGATACATAAACAAAAGATTAAGCAAGATTTATTTTATAGTGGAGCAAATGTCACAAGAAAATTATTTGAAAGAAGGTACTAAGTTAGATAGTTCTGGATATTTGGTAGAATATAATGAGTATTTTAAAGAGGGTACATTTAGTAAGATTAACAACTGTCTGTATGAGTTAAATAGGAGCTTAAAGATAAAGTTTATTAAACTAGAAAAAGAAAAGGAAAGTGTAAAGTCACTGGTAACAGATATTTCCCACCAATTAAAAACGCCTTTAGCATCATTAAAATTATACAATACATTACTTATAGAAGAAGATTTAGACGAAGATGAAGCACAGGAATTTTTATTAACTAATAAAAATTCTATAAATAAGTTGGAAAATTTAATAAACTCTTTAGTTAACATATCAAGGCTAGAAATTAGTATGATAAGCATAAAAAAAGAAGCTAACGACATAAAAAGTACTATTTTAAATGCTATAGAAAGTATAACTCCTAAAGCAAGAAGTAAAAATATAATATTAAAAGTAAATGAATTTAATAGTAGTATTATACCTCATGATAAAAAATGGACTGAGGAATGTATTTTTAATGTCTTAGACAACGCTGTTAAGTATACAGAAAGAAATGGAGAAGTAAATATATCTGTAGAGGAGACTGTAAACTATTTTAAAATCATAATAGAAGATAATGGTAGAGGAATTGCAAAAAATGAATTTAATAATATATTTAAACGTTTTTATAGAGGAACAGATGAAGAAATTGAATCTATAGAAGGTAGTGGTGTAGGATTGTATTTAAGTAGAAAAATTTTGGAAGAACAAGGCGGTAATATTATGGTATCTTCTAATTTAGGAAAAGGAAGTAAATTTTCTTTGTTTCTTACAACTATGTAATGTTTACTGAAAGGAGAATGTAATCCTCTACATATATTATATAAGTATAAACAGCTCCAGAAATTAAAAGTAAATGATTAAGGAGCAACATAACTTAGAGTGAGGGGATAATTTTATGAAAATATTATATACTGAAAGTTTATCAAAACATTATGGAAAAGGAGAAAGCTTAGTAAAAGCTTTAGATGATGTAAATTTAGAAATAAATGAAGGTGAATTTGTAGCTATAATAGGTAAATCTGGTTCTGGAAAAAGTACATTGTTACATATGATAGGCGGTCTTGATATACCTACATCTGGCAAGGTATACATTGATAATAAGAACATATTTACATTGAAAGAAGAAGAACTTGCCGTATTTAGAAGAAGAAAAATAGGCTTTATATTTCAAAGTTACAATCTAATTCCATCTCTTAATGTATGGGAAAATGTAGTACTACCAATCGGTCTAGATGGTAGAGCTGTGGATGAACAATTTATAAAGGACCTTTTAAAATCTTTGGGACTTGAAAATAAACACGATGTTTTACCAAATACATTATCAGGAGGTCAACAACAAAGAGTAGCAATAGCAAGAGCTTTGGCAACAAGACCAGCTATAATACTTGCTGATGAGCCAACTGGTAACTTAGATTCTAAAACATCAGATGAAGTTATGAGTATACTAAAGTCTATGTCTAAGAAATATAGTCAAACTTTGGTTATGATAACTCATGATGATAGTATAGCTCAAATGGCTGATAGAGTTATATTTATAGAGGATGGTAAGGTGTCAAAGGTTGGTGACAAAAATGATTAATACTACTAAAATAGCAAAGAGTAATGTAAAACAAAATAAATCAAAAAGTATATTAATAATAATCACTATAATACTTTCAACATTGATGCTTTCATCTATAGGTATTTATATTGTCGATACAAGAGAATATCAAAAGGAAAATACAATAAAGTATTCAGGCAATTATCAAGGAGTATTAGCAAATGTAAATGAAAAACAAGCTGAGATATTAAGTAATCATGCAGATATTGAACTAACTGGAAAGATGAATGGAGTAGGTGTCGAGAAACTAGAAGATGATACAACTATTTCATTAGCATATATGAATGAAGATGCTTTAAAATTAAATAATTTTGAATTTGTAAAAGGAAAATTACCAACAAAAGAAAATGAAATAGTATTAGATAGTGGAGCTTTAAAGGCATTAGGTTATGGTCAAAATTTAGGTGAAAAAATAAAAGTGCCTTATGATGATTATAAAAACGACAAAAGAATGGAAAAAGAATTTATAATAACTGGAATCTTAAAAACTAGTGAAATGTCTGAAGCAGGGAAGTATTATTCTGCTATTATATCAGAAAACTATATGAAAAATACTAGAGATATGTCACAAGAAGATTTCAATATATATGTTAGATTAAAAAATAAGAGTGATTTATCTATAGAACAGGCAAAAGAAAAATTAAATAAGATTGCAAATGATATAGGATTAGATACTAATAATGTACTTGTAAATGAAAATTATATAAATGCTTTAAAACCAGACATGGAAACAACTATGGGTGGAGTTTTTATAGGCTTAGTAATTGTATTAT